>JAZUJY010000153.1:0-2162 GCA_045643005.1 Oscillospiraceae bacterium
AAAACGATAGCAAGAGTAATCGTTTTTTTATTGGCAGGGGAATGCATATGAATGAGGAAATACGGGCTTGAAAAGCATTTATCATCAGAC
Organism: Oscillospiraceae bacterium; assembly: GCA_045643005.1. Classification (GTDB taxonomy): domain Bacteria; phylum Bacillota; class Clostridia; order Oscillospirales; family Ruminococcaceae; genus HUN007. Next base: position 91 of record JAZUJY010000153.1, read on the forward strand.
AAATCGTTTTTCTATGCTCTCGAAACCAACGTATTATCTACATTTAGGCATAATAATGCACCCTAACTTCGATTGTATCAAAATTAGGGTGCTAATTTGGTTGCAGCGGCTGGATTTGAACCAACGACCTTCGGGTTATGAGGGATTATTATTGAAATTTTATGCATTTCCCAGCTTACCCGATACGTTTAATTATGGCTATATTACGTTATTTTTCAAAAACAGCATTCGTCAGATTACGCATAGCGTAACTTATTTTGGGGTCAGGATTGGGGTCAAATTCCTTTTGAATTATATCAGATGATGATATGTTTTAACAGCATATCATCACCTTTTTTATTTAGTTTTCAAGATACGAATTCATACATTGATTTTTTCTATTTTGCAAGTATGATGCTTATTTTTATCGTAGTTTATTCCTACAAGAATAACCTCACCATGATAATCTTTTAAAGCATCTGTGTAATCTTTTTTCTTGATTTGATTTAACGCTGTTTCCGATGATTCATTTTGTTTCAGCTCTATTATGAACGCAGGCTGAGTACAATTTTTTCTTGGAATGAAAATCAAATCAGCAAAGCCTTTGCCTGACGGCATTTCTCTGTGCATTACATAATTTTTTCGTGCTGAATAATAAGCAATTGAAACTACACACGAAAGCGAATTTTCGTCGTTATATTTAAGAATCGATGTGTTATCCTGATGGGCTTGTTCTATAATCTCAGCAACTTTTTCCTCGTTCATTGCAAGAGTTGCTTCTAAAAGTTCTTCTGACTTATGAATAGAATCCACAATATTATCCCATCCGCCGTCTTCAATAGAATTGATAAATTCCTGTTGCACTTCACTATTTGGAATGCTTACCATTTTTGTTTCAAAATCAAAAGTAAGATAACCCAAATGCACAAGTAATGTAAGGACATCGTCTGCACTATTGAAAGTGGTCATATCATTTTGAAACTTTCCTGTATTTACTTCTATTGATTCTCCTGCAAGCATGAGAATTATTTTTTCTCTAAGTCCGTCATAATTCAGACGAATATAATCACTGAGTGCATGATATGTTTCGGTTTGTGTCCAGTAATTATTATATGATTTTCTTAACAGTGCTTCTACGACTGATTTTGGATTATATATTGAAGTACCTTCGACCTGATAACCGTCATACCAACGTTTTAGTTCGCTTAAATCCATGTTATACTTTTCACATAATAAAGCAACTTCCGGTTCCGTAAATCCGGTAAATTCTTCAATTGGTTTTGCCCCAGTCATAGAGTATTCCTGAAAAACATTAATTGCAGAATGCTCACCATACTTTTTAATCGGCAGAATTCCTGTCATATATGCAAGTGCTACATAACTTTTATCTTTGAGGAGATTCCTCAAAAAATCAAGATATATTTTCTGAGATTCAACATCATTTTTATGTACTCTGAAAATGCTGTCCCATTCGTCTATAATAAAAACAAACGGCACTTTTTTCTCTGAAAAAATGGTGCTTAAAACTTTAACAAGGCTTTTCCTGCGTGGCATTTCTACATCAGGATACTGCTTATCCAAGTCGTCCATTATATCTTCTTCAATTATTTTAAGCATTTCTGTCATTGAATCAGACTCGCTCAAAAAGTCACGGATATTCAGATGAATCACGTTATATTTATTCATATGCTTCTCAAAACTTTCGTCCTGTGCAATTTTGAGATTTGAAAACATTTTTCTTGAATCACAGCCTCTGCTGTAATACGCTGTCAGCATATTCGCTGCCATTGATTTGCCAAATCTTCTCGGTCTGCTGACGCAGATATACTTCTGTTCTGTTCTTAAAACTCCGTTTGTATATGATATAAGCATACTCTTGTCAACATAAATCTTTGAGTTCAAAGCCTGCTGAAAATCTTCGTTATCAGGATTTAGATATATTCCCATTGCAAACCCTCCTTAGCAAATCTTTTCTATTATTATATCACACTTTCGCTTCTTTTTCAAGAATTTTTTGATTTGATGATTGCATCTTTTGTTGTTACAGTTGTTCTTAATCACAGATTACTTAAAATCTCGTCTTTGTCACATTA
>JAZUJY010000154.1:0-6090 GCA_045643005.1 Oscillospiraceae bacterium
AATAACAGTAACCACTACTGTAAATAAAATAAAAAGAAAACCTCCTAAATGGAGATTCTATTGGATAGACCTATGGATATTAATTATAGGCGGCGGTTTTTGTACTATTAAAATTCTTCAAGAAAAAAGGAAAGCGAGGGAAAAATTGAAATGATTTATTTTAGTTACATACATCTTCAATCAGGAAAGGACGAAGAAAAAACTTTTTTCCTTATTTTAGATGGCAATTCAGAAAATCCAACATTAACAAAAGAATATCTTATTGCATCAAAGCAGTATGCTGACTTTAAGCAAACATACAAACCCAAAATAACTTACGTTGACTATACAGTTTATAAAACAGATTGCGAGATATTTGCAAGCACTCCCGATGATGAAATACAAGTGCTGATAAATAACGGAAAATGCGAAAAAATTTCAAGTTCCGAATTACAAATTGGAAGTTCACAGGAGAAAGCAATTAAGAAAAAATCACCAAAACGAAAAAAGAAATCACCTGTTAAAACCGTTGCTATTATCGGTGTTGTATCTGTTATTGTACTCTGTGCTTTTGGTGCAGGAAATAAGCTTGGTAAACGGTCACAAAATAACATAGTTGAAACTCCACAACCTGAACAAATTGTAAATCAAGACGGAATGATAATTCCTGAACAGCAAGAAATTCCTGAAAATGCTGAACAAATAACAGTTGCAATAGACCGTTCGTATTCTTCCACTCCACAAGAAGATATACAACTTAAAGGCGAGGTAATTGACGGAGTAGCCCAAATTACACTGCCTGAATTTGATAAAACAGACTTCTTTACTCACGTTCAAGGATACACTTGGGGATTCAACACAGACCCTGATGCAACGAAAATCGAGTATTATGGTGGAATAACATACAAATTCAATGCTGATACAAAGCTGTATCGTGTACTTGTTAAATACGGCGGTGGTTCAGGAACGAAAGATGACCCATACATAATTGACTACTATGACCAACTTGAACTTATCGGAAAAGAAAAAGCAAGAGGTTATTTCAAACAAGTGGCTGACCTTAAATTTCCTGACTATGCTTTACACAATCCAATTGATACTTTAAATGAATTAAAAACTGACCCGACATATGAAATATTTGAATATGACGGCGGAGGATATTGCATTGAAAATCTTAAAAATCCTCTGTTTGGTACGGTTTCAGGAGCAGTAATTAAGAATGTAAATATTAAATCATCTACAATTGAAACACAGGAATATAGAGATTTAGCTTTTATCGTTTGTAATGCTATTAATTATCATTATGTTACAGAAAACGGAACAGCATACGAAACAGGCGAAACATTAATTAAACATTGTACTGTATCGCACAGTTCAATTTTTGCTCAATATCCCGAAGCTTTTACACAAGAAACAACAGAAACAATTACAGCTCCAGTTGTTGTTCCACCTGACCTGATTGAATACGATGAAAACGGAAATGTCATTGAACATAAAGAAGTAGTTATAGAACCTGTTAGAAAAGCTGAATATGCAATAGGAGCTATAAGCGGTATCGGCGGACAAATCGAAGATTGCTATGTCACAGATTTTGGTGTTATATCAGACCTCGATGATTATTACCTTTATGTTGGCGGTATATCAGGCAAACCGGCAAATGTTATCAATTCAGGTGTTTACTATTCTGCTCTCAAAGGTAAGATATTCTATGCCGGAGGAATTGCAGGAAGCTGTGGCGGTGCAAAAATGTATGATGTAAAAGGAAATGAATATCCTGAATATTATGGTGGTAATTTCCAAGGCTGCGTTGCACGAAACATTATCCTTAATGCTGAATATTCCGGCGGCGGTATCGGCGGTGAGGGAACATCAAACGCTGAGAATCCGATTATTTCAAACTGCTATGCGAATGAACTGGACTTATACATCGGCATATATGATGATGACTTCAAACAAATCAAATCCGGAAGTTCAGGCGGCATACTTGGTTCGGACGGTTCTGAAAAATATGGTCACACCATTCAGAATACTGTTTCATTAGCAAATTATAATGCTATCGGCAGTTCATCAAAATCCCAATATGATGAATCTATCAGACTTGCACCTGAGTATGCATTCTATCAGCCAAATATACTCAGCATACTTAATATGAATACCGTAGAAAATACGGATAGCGATTCAAGCGATTCAAAAGAAATATTCACAGGAGATTTTAAATTCTCCGACAACACAGTATTCGGTGACGATACAGGTGCTTTACCGTATCCGTCAGCAATAGAAGATTTATTTGAAAAAACTATTATAGTGGAGGAAAATATCGATGAACAGTAAGGAAAATCCAAAGAAGTACACACTTAAATCAGCTCAGTCTGAACTGAAACGACTTGAAGAAAAAAAGTCAAAAAAAGAAGAAACATTAAAAGCTCTTAATGCTGAAATCAAGGAAATTAATACACAAATAAGGGAGATTTCAAAAGTCATTGAAAAGCTTAACAGCGAAAGTCTTAAAAAAGAAGTTACAGTCGCATTATTTAAAGGCAGCAACCTTACAAACGAGCAGATTTCAAAATTGATTGAATTAAACCGCAGAATCGGCGACAACATTGATAATGTTGACATTGACAGTATTGTAAGCTCCATTCCTCAAAAAACAGAAGAAACAAAATCTAATGTTAATGAGGAATGATAAAAATGCTGAGTGAAAAAATTGTAGCCGAGATAAAGTCATACCCAATGCAATACAGAATTAAACGTCTGCGTTGCAGTTTGGGTTTATCTCAGAAAGACTTTGCAAGGCGAATAGGATTTACGCAGACAACAGTCTGCAAGTGGGAACGTAAAGGGGTACTTCCGAGTGACCTTGCATTTGAAGCAATAATAAAAGAATTTGATTTACCATTAGATTTCTTTATTGACGCAGAAATTGACAAAATAAAGTTCAGTAAGTGAAACAGCAATAAAAAACACAGCCTGATTACTCAAGCTGTGTTGTGATTCACTTCATTTCGTTGATAATACTTATCATTTCTGATGGTGTTACAATAAAATCTTTTATAGGATAGTGCTTCTGATTACCTGTGACAAGATAAGCGTTATCATCACGTTTTTCCATTGCAACTTCATAGAAGACAAGGTCATCCATATCAATTAAGATTTCACCTGTAGGCGTTGGATTTACTTCTATACCATTTGAAATAATGGAGTTTATTACTTTCTGAATTGTTTCTTCTTTAAGATGGAACTTCGTTCTTCTTAAAACTTCTTTATATTCCTCAATAATATCAGCATGGTATAACGGAATTATTCTTCCATCAAGCATTTCCTGCAATACAAGATTTGGTGGTGACTGCGGATTCTTAGTGACAAGAGCTGAAACAATTACATTAGTATCAACTACAGCATATATCTGCATTTTTTATCTCCTGTTCTTTCTAACTGCTGCAATTTCAGCATTGATTTCATCAAGTGTCATTTCTGGAACATCGGAAGCCTGTTTTCTTAATTCTTCAAATGCAGCAAGACCTTCTGCTCTTGTTACACGATTTTCCGGAAGAACTGTTTCAAACGGAATACCACGAACCATTTTACTACGAACCATAAACATTCTAAAAGCAGTTGGAAGGTCCATACCCAAAGAGTTGTAAATATCGCTGACTTCGTTTTTTAAGTCACTATCAACACGAAATTGAACTAAAACTTGATTAGCCATAAAACTACCTCCTTATTGTATTGAAAACGTATGTGTTTATCTTACATTTATATTATATCATTATTTGAATGTAATGTCAATATATGCGAAGAATTTTTTAGAAAGGAAAATAAAAAATGTATCGACTTATAATCGCAGAAAAACCGTCCGTAGCCAAAGGCATATGTCAGGCATTAAATGTTACAGACAAAAAGGAAGGTTATATAACCAATAACGAATATATTATATCTTGGTGTTACGGACACTTGGTTGGTTTATACCTTCCAAATGAATATGGTGAACATTGGCAGGAATGGAGCTTTTCTATACTGCCGATGATACCTGAACAATGGAAATTCAAGGTAAAAAAAGACTGCTCAGCACAATTAAACGTATTAAAGAAGCTGATGAACAACTCTGAAGTAACAGAAATTATTTGTGCAACGGATGCAGACCGAGAGGGAGAATGTATTTTCAGATACGTTTATTACCTTTTAGGGTGCAAAAAAAGCGTAAAAAGGCTATGGGTATCAAGTCTTGAAGAAAGTGCTATAAAAGACGGTATGTCTAAATTAAAACCAATGTCTGAATATGACAGCCTGTTTAACGCAGGATTCTGTCGTGCAAAAGCAGACTGGCTCGTTGGTATGAACGGTTCAAGGCTCTTTTCACTAAGATACAAGCAAAAGCTGAATCTTGGTCGAGTTCAGACACCAACACTTGCAATGATTGTAAAGCGTGACTATGAAGTAAAAAACTTCGTAAAACAGAAATATTTTACCGTTGACCTGAATTGCGGTTTTACAGCGATTTCTGAGCGTATAGATGATGAATCCTCTGCAAATAAAATTCTATCGCTTGTAAACGGCAAAAATGCTGTTCTTTCAGAACTGAAAAAAGAAATAAACACAGTTAATCCGCCAAAACTCTATGACTTGACTACGCTTCAACGTGAAGCAAACAAGAAGTTTGGCTACACAGCAAAACAAACTCTGGACTATTTACAACTTCTATATGAAGCAAAATTAGCTACATATCCTCGAACAGATAGTCCATACTTATCAGACGATATGGAACAGACAGCTTTAAATGTGATAAATGACATTAATGCAGTATTTCCTGAGTTTAACTGTTCAGCAGAGCCGAATATTAAACGCTGTATAAATAATTCAAAAGTGACAGGACATCACGCTATTATACCTACATCAAATATTGCTAAAAGCAACATTTCAGAATTACCTGAAGGACAAAAAAATATTCTGCGGCTTATAGCTGCCAAACTGATAATGGCAACAAGTGAACCACACAGATATGAAGCTGTATCAGCGAAAATAATTTGCGAAAATATTCCGTTCAAGGCAACAGGAAAAACAATCATTAATATTGGTTGGAAGAAAATTGATGAGCTTTTCAGCTCCGCAGACAGCGAAAAAGAAAAATCAGACGAAAATATTGCATTGCCTGAACTTACTGAGGGTCAGACCTTCACAAATGTATCAGCTTCTAAGTCTGAGCATTGGACAAGTCCTCCGAAGCATTACACAGAGGATACATTACTTTCCGCTATGGAACGTGCCGGAAATGATGAATATGATGATGACACAGAGAAAAAAGGTCTTGGAACTCCGGCAACTCGTGCCGCAATTATTGAAAGCCTTGTTGTTAACGAATATGCAAAACGAAATAATAAGCAAATAATTGCAACAGAAAAAGGAATCAACCTTATCAATGTTGTTCCTGAAGAAGTGAAATCTCCAAAACTTACAGCCGAATGGGAAACACAGTTACAGCTCATCGAACATAACAAGTATCAGTCAGAAGCATTTATGAACACAATATGCAGCTTTATTAATCAGATTTGTTCAAAATACAATTCAGAGGATAGTAGCGTAACATTTGTAAAAGAGGATACATCTGTTGGCAAATGTCCAAAATGCGGAAAAAATGTAATTAAAGGCAAGCTTGGTTATTACTGTACTGGAAAATGCGGAATGAATGTTGCAAAGGTATATGGTAAGGAACTAACTGAACGTCAGTTGACCGCATTACTTTCAGGTAAAGAAACTTCATTCAATTCAAACGGCAAAAAAACAATTGTCTTACCTGAAATTTCAGAAAATCAATATAACGGCAAAATCTACTATCAATGGAAAACAAAGTGGGATAAAAAATAAAGTGTGTCACGGTGACACACTTGGAAAGGAAAAGTTATGACAAAAATACCAAAGCTATTTGAATTAATGGAAGAACGGTTTATAAATGCTAATAAGTTATCATCTGACACAGGCATAGCTCTACAATGTATTACTGACTGGGAAAATGGAAGAAAAGAGCACACGATGTATGATTTGATTACACTTACAGACTATTTTCAGGTTACTGTTGATTACTTAGTCGGAAGAACAAAGAAATATACCATGTTA
>JAZUJY010000155.1:0-7746 GCA_045643005.1 Oscillospiraceae bacterium
TTTGATCCTTGTTTTTGACGTAGACTTCTATACAAAAATCATAGGTCTAATTCAATTAGCAAAAAACAGGTATTCGACATCTTTAAGAACATCGAATACCTGTAAAAAAAATTATATTGTCCGCACTTTGCGTAAGAACCCGCAAGTGGTGCAGCTAATTTTTTTATAAATGGTAATGGGCATCTCATTGAGATGCCCATTACCATTTTGATGGGGAGTTTCTTAACAGCCCCTTACGTTGAATATACATATGACCGAATATATGATCCGGAAAAGAAATACAACAGAGCAAAGAGGACAACAATCGGAAAGATGTCAGAAGAGAACTCTGATATGATGTATCCGAATCCGAACTTCAGCAAATACTTTCCTGATGCTCAGCTAATTGAAACAGTGAATGAATCTGATGCTAGTCGAAGCTCATGCATTAGAGTTGGTGCCTTTGCTGTTATTGAAAAAATAATAGAAGAGTACAGACTCTATGATCATTTTGATGAATGGGATGATTATGAAAAAGGTATGTTTCTTGATCTTGCAGCATACTCCATTGTCACTGAAAGTAATGTTGCTCAGCATTACCCTGAATATGCGTATAACCATCCTCTGATGACTCCCAAAAACAAAATATACAGTGATTCATCCATCTCCAGATTTCTTTCAAAAATAAGCGATGATGACAGAATTAGCTTTATTCAAAAATGGAATGAACACCGTGATCACAAGGAACGCATTTATGTTTCTTATGACTCAACAAACAAGAACTGTAAGGCCGGAGATATCGAGAAAGAAGAATACGGACATGCTAAAGTAGATGTTGGAGCACCAGTTTTTAACTACGCAATTGCTTTTGATACAAGTAATCAGGTTCCTTTGTTTTATGAGGATTATCCTGGCAGCATCGTCGATGTTTCTCAGCTCAGATATATGGTTGACAGAATTAAAAGTTACAATTACAGAAATATCGGAATCATTCTTGACCGTGGTTACTTCAGCAAGGAAAATATCAGGTACATAGAAGAGTGTAAGTACGACTTCGTAATCATGGCAAAAGGACATCGTTCTTTTGTAAACAGCCTTGTTCTCGAACACAAAAATACATTTGAAGAAAAGAGATCATGTGCTATCAAAGAATATCGAACATATGGAAAAACTGTTTCCGGAAAGCTTTATGCCGACGATGAAAAAGAAAGATATTTTCATATCTACTACAAGCCGGGCAAATCAAGCGGAGAGCGAATTAAAATCGAGGATAATCTTCAGCGTATGGAATCTCATATGGAAAAGTGCAAAGGGAAAGTAGTAGATATAGGTACGCAGTACGAGGCATATTACGAGCTGACTTATCATGAAAAAGATGGTATCAGAAAATTCTATGGTTACAAAGAACGTGAGGATGTAATTGAAAGAGAACTCAAACTCTGTGGTTACTTTGTAATTGTTACATCAAGAAAAATGACTGCAGAAGAGGCGTTATGCCTTTACAAAAGCAGAGATGTTTCTGAAAAACTTTTCTGCAGCGACAAATCATTTTTAGGCAATCGTTCTCTGAGAGTCTCAGGTAACGAAGCTGCAGAATCCAAGATATTTATTGAATTTGTTGCACTCATCATAAGAAGCAGAATGTATACTCTTCTCAGAAAACGTATGGCTGAGATGGCGAAAAAGCCGAACTACATGACGGTTCCTGCTGCTATCAGAGAACTTGAAAAAATAGAACTTATCCGTCAGGCCGATGGCCATTACAGACTCAATCACGCAATAACTGCTACTCAGAAAACCATTCTCGGAGCATTTGGAATTGATGAGGAAACTATGAAAGAACCAATAACACAAATAGGTAAAAGCTGGAAAATGCAGCAGCACCTGAACAGGAGGATGATGAAGATGGCTCGTATGAAGACTACTAAAAGCATAGATGCAAAAATCAAAGAAACTGAAGAAAAATTTAGACTGTTAAAAGAAAAATGCGATAAACTTTCTGCTGAACTTGATAATCTGTATCATGAAAAAGATGAGCTTGAAAAACAGGAAATTTTAAACGCTGTTGCTAAAAGTTCAAAATCCAAGGCAGAGATTCTTGCGTTTCTCGGAAGTGCTTAATTATCACATTATCGCCAGTTTATGGATTTGAGTATGATAATCATGGGAAGTTAGCAATTAAATCTGAATGACAACTAAACCTCAGCAGACTTGCCTGTCGAGTATATATCCGACAGGCAGGAAAGCTGAGGATACATTCCCCCAATAGCCAAAAGGATGAAAATATGGTATAACAAAATCAGAGAAGCAAAGAGCTTCCAAAAATAAAACAATATAGGAGGAAATTCAAATGAAAAGAATGAATGTACAGGAAACGAAGGCTGTTGAAGGTGGATATATGCGCTGTGCAGTATGCCATCAGAATGTTTATGGAGGTTTTGCAAAGGAGTATGCTCATTGTGTTAAACATGCATCACGTTGTCTCCCATGGCGTACAATTTTTAGAATGGCAATGCACATTTAAGGTGAGGTGATAATAATGGGATGGGCTTTTAGTATCTTTTTTTGGTGTATAACTCGTTGTCATTCAGTATATTAAATCTGAATGACAACTAAACCTCAGCAGACTTGCCTGTCGAGTATATATCCGACAGGCAGGAAAGCTGAGGATACATTCCCCCAATCGCTAAAAGGATGAAAATATGGTATAACAATAATCAGAGAAGCAAAGAGCTTCCAAAAAAAACAATATAGGAGGAAAATCACATGGAAAGAATGAATGTACAGGAAACGAAGGCAATGGTAGGTGGCGTTAAGTATGTATGCAGATGGTGCGGATATTCATCTAGCAACTACCTCAATACCTATGCGAATGCTCTCAGATGTGTAAATCAGCGCTTCGGAAAAAGTATTTACAACATCGTTGAAAAAGCAGTAAGCTTTATTTCTAAAAAATAATTTCTTTTAAAGGTACAATCATATCATGTTAGTTCACATCTGTGAGCTAACATGATATGAATGTTTTGAAGCAGTTTTCAAAATAAAGAAGTTAGACATTAATTTCTATAAATATTAGATTTAAGCGGTTAATGTGTAAGTTCTATATCAGAATAACAGGAGGTTATATATATGAATTTAGTTGAACAGAGAAGCAGTATAGATTGCGGCATTGCTGCTCTTTCGATGATTTTAAACAATTTTAAATACTTTGTTCCTTTTCAGGTATTGAAAGAGAAGTTTAAGTTATCTGATAATGGGGCAAGCATTTATGAGATTCAAAGAATAGCCAAAGAGTACAACGTGAATTCAGAGGCTCTCAGAGGGACAACGGATGAATTTGTTGATTCGGTGGAAACAAATGTTATCAAAACACCTTGTATAGTGAGAATCAGTAATTCAGATGGTCTTCCTCATTATGTAGTAGCAGAAAAGGTATCTGCAAAAAAAGGAATCACTGTTTGTGACCCTGCCGGTTATAAATATCTCTTAAAAAAAGAAGAATTTGATTCAGTTTTTTTGGGAGAAGTTATTACGTTTGAGAAGGCAGGTAATTTTAAAGAGAAAAAGAAAAGTAATCCGTTTTTTTTCTACATAAAAACTACAATAGAAAAGCCGAGAAACATTCTCTCTATAGTTTTAATTATGATATTAACAGGTATTGTTACAGGAGTATCATTGATTCCGTCGTTTGTAATGAAAGTCATCACAGATGAAATGAGTGGAGATCATGAAATCCTTGAACAGATAGCTGTAATGATTACATTTTCAGCAGTTTCTTTATTTATAGGGCATTTTTCAAGAATTTTACAAAGTAAACTAACAATCGGCTTATCGACAAAAATGTTAGAAAGTCAGTTTAAGGATGCTTATTGCGGATTGATTCAGCGCCCGTTAAATTTTTTCTGTAAAACTGCTACCGGAGACATACAGGAACGATTTTTAGACTCCATAAAAATATCAAATACTGTATTACAGATGCTTTTCTCCTGCTTTAACTTTGTTATGATGCTTTTTTCAGGTGCTATAATATTTAAAATCTCATCAAATATGTTTTTTGTATCTATAGGTGTTGCTGCAGTAAGCATTATTGAAGCATTAGTCTTTAAAAAAGCATTAGTGGAGTCATCCAGAGAAATTTCTGTAACGAGTGCAAAATCAACGGATCTTCTTAGAGAATCCTCGGAGGGCATTCTTACAATTAAAGCTGCAAATGGAGAAAATCAGTTAAAAAATAAATTTCTTGATTCTGTCAACAGCATGAAGCAGGCTATTAAAAAAAGTGCGATAAAAAGCGTTAGAAAAGATAGTATTTGTGACGTTATTCAGGGAATCGGCCTTATGGTTCTTCTTTGGATAGGAGTTGTTGAAATATCAGATGGGCACTTGACAATTGGCAGTCTTGTAGTTTTGAATACAGTATATTTTTATTTTCTCTCTCCTGTAAATGGTTTTATAGAACTTTATGATGAAATACTAGAAGCTACTGTTGAAGCTGAACGTCTTAATGAAATTACTAATTGTGAAAATGAACCCGTAATTTATAATGAAAACGTTAATAATGATATTAAAGGTTCAATTCTTGTCAAAAACGTATCATTCGGCTATACTGCTGATAACATAATTGATGATTTAACTGTGCAGTTTGAAGCAAAGAAATGTATTGCGATCACAGGAAATTCCGGTAAAGGAAAATCCACGCTTGCTAAATTAATAGCTGGTATTGAAAAACCAATAGAAGGTTCCATACTCTTGGATGATATGGATATAAGTACTTTAACTCAAGAAAAAAGAACTGATTTGATTCAGTATATACCACAACAACCATACTTTTTTAATGGTACGTACAGAGAAAACCTCGTATTAGGTCTAAAGAATGCTGTTACAGATGAAGAAATATATGAATTACTTAGCAAACTCAATGCTGATTTTGTAACAAATCTTGATGGCTTAATTTGTGAAAACGGCGATAATCTTTCAGGCGGCCAAAAACAGAAGTTGGCTATAGCCAGAAGCTTATTAAGAAAAAATGTAAAAGTATTAATTATGGATGAAAGTACATCTTCTATTGATGTCAAAAGTCAGGAAAAGATCTTCGATTTAATTAGAAGCTTTGATTTTACAATTATCATAATTTCTCATGATACTTCTGTTATTAATATGTGCGATAAACAAATAGCTGTATATTGACATTCCTTCTGATTGTATGATAAAATGAAAAAAATGACGTGCCACATAAGCAGAAATCTAATATAAACGCATGTTTTCTTAGATTTCTGCTCACTGAAAGGAGTTATTGTATGTTATACTACACCAATTTGCTCGACTCTGTTCTTTTTGATGCAACATTCTCAGGACACAAGTATGTAGATATAAATTTCAAAGAAAGCAAACACTTAAATTACAGAACCTCTAATGGAAAAGATGGAGGAAATGAAGATAAATATAGTTCATGTGCTGAAGCAATTATCGGAGCAATTTTATATGAAGAAATCTTAAAGAAGGATAAATCTGTTCAACTTATAGCAACTCTTAATCAAATAGCAGATAATCCGGCTGTGATAGAAGACTTAGGTGAAGCAAGTGGACTCTATAATATTCCTGAAGTTATTAAAAATCTCACCGAAGGAAAAAGAATGTACATTTCTTCTTTTAAAGGAACAACCACCGGAGACCAGTATCATACTATAATAAGCTATACCTTAGAAAGCTTAATTTCATCATTGTACCGTATAATGAACACTTCTTCCGCAGGAGATGATGCTGTTGTTTTTGCTTCAAGTTTATTTAATAAGTTAGGTTACACATCATACAGAGGACGTACCAAGGAAGAAAAAATTGAACTGTTGCTTGGAAGTTTTTATGATGACTATAAAGAACTTATTAATGAAATCTGCGATGTTTCAAAAAATCAAAAAGAAAAAGAAGAAGATTTTTTTATAGAAAAGATTGACGATTTGATGTTTGATAGATTTGATAAGTATATATATATAAACAAAAAATTAGGATGTTTAACGGCAATGTTTTTATATACTCTGTATGACGAAAAAGAGTTGAAAGAAATATGTGGTAAAGATAAAAAAAAGTTTATTTTTGAAAAAGATTTTACTTTTTCAAAAATTTTCAATTCAGAATTGTATACAGCAAGATTAAATTCACAGGATATCATAGCTATATTAGATTCATTAATTAAATTCGACAAGACGATACAGGAAAGTCATATTAAAGAAAATGAAAAGTTTATAAAAGAATATAAGGCGGATGTTTCTGAGGGTAAATTTAATATTTCTGAAAAAAACAATATATTTGTTAAAACCCTGAAGGCGTTATTAAACAACGAAGATTTGTTTAAATCAAAAATGAAAATGTTTTATCCGCTTCTGCCTAAACGACAGCGAGAAGAGTCTAAATTTAAATTGGATTCAGATATAACCCTTATAGTATACAATATTTTGTCTGATTTAATAAAAAAAGGATTAAACAGCGGCCGCAGCAAATTTATTCAAGCTATTGATGATATTGAGATAGGCAATTTAATAGAAGAAATGAAAGATACATACCCTGAGTTACATTTCTATTACTCTTTAGAACAGGAAAAACACAGAAAAAATTCAGAAAAAAAAGGATATAAGGGAATTTCATTCTCAATTAAAAATAGAATTCGCTATATCTTACGTGAGGTTATAAATTGTACTTACAACATATGCTATTGCTTATTAACGACGAGTGATAAACGCATTATTGAAGGTGACGGAATTCTCAAGACCGCAAAAGGTAATGAGCCGGTTTGGGAAATAAATTCTATATTTGACAGAAAATATGATATAAAAGATGGAATTTTACAGATTGAAGAAGAAAAGGTGATTATTTGTTAGACAAGGAAAAATATATTGATATTATATCAATATCTGAAAATGAAGAAACCGGTGCGCCTATAAAATTAATTACGGATTTATCTGTAATTGATAAATTTGAGATTGAAAATCCTAATCTCCCAATAGGTTGTATAAGTAATGAACCCTTCTATACATTCCGTATGGATCTTTATCAAAATGTCAGCAACAATAAAGTTTTCAGATACTGCAATGTAAACTACAGCAAAAAAGGAGCAGCATCTATTGTATTAATACATACAAATGAAGAAACATTTATTTTACTTCAGAAATCATATCGCCCCTTTCTGAAAACATTTATATATGAAATACCCAGAGGATTTGCAGACTTAAAAGATAATACTCCTCTTCAAACTGCTGTCAGAGAGCTGTTTGAAGAAACCTCAATAGATGTATCTGAATTTAAAAATACTATTTCAGACCTTGGAACAATCTACCCTGATTCAGGTTTATCAAATAATGAGGTATCAATTTTTAAAATAGAGATCTTTACTGAAAGAACTATTAATATTCAAAATTCTGATTTAGATGAGTGTATTTCAGACTATGCCTTAATTCCTGTGAAGGATATTCATAAGTATATCCCTGAGATAAAAGATTCATTTACTTTATGCGCTTTATGCAAGGTTTTTATTTGATATTAATTAATAAAAGGGGCTGTTAAGAAACAGCCACGAAAAATGAGAAAACCACCTCGTAATAAAATGAGGTGATGTGAACAGCTCTGGTGTGATTCCCATAAAACCATAATGGAAAATAAACCTGATATGCTCGATTCTTTCCTTAAGGATAATCGAAATAAAGGTATTGATTCATTTATAAATGGAATAGAGGCGGATATCCTTCCCATCAAGAATGCGATATCCACCTCTATTAA
>JAZUJY010000156.1:0-21993 GCA_045643005.1 Oscillospiraceae bacterium
TCATCCGGAGCTTCAAGAGCCTTGAGAGCTGAACCCTTGATGATTGGTGTATCATCGCCAGGGAATTCATACTTGTCAAGTGTTTCACGGATATCCATTTCAACGAGTTCGAGAAGCTCTTCGTCGTCAACCAGGTCAGCCTTGTTCATGAATACAACGATTGCTGGAACGCCAACCTGACGAGCGAGAAGAAGATGTTCCTTAGTCTGAGCCATAGGACCATCTGTTGAAGCAACAACGAGGATAGCACCGTCCATCTGAGCAGCACCAGTGATCATGTTCTTAACATAGTCAGCATGGCCTGGGCAGTCAACGTGAGCGTAGTGACGGTTGTCTGTTTCATATTCAACGTGAGCTGTGTTGATTGTGATACCACGTTCTCTTTCTTCAGGAGCCTTATCGATCATATCGTAAGCTTCGTACTGAGCCTGGCCCTTAAGAGCGAGAGTCTTTGTGATAGCAGCTGTAAGAGTTGTTTTACCGTGGTCAACGTGACCAATTGTACCAATATTTACATGTGGTTTTGTTCTTTCAAATTTAGCCTTTGCCATTGGATGTTTCCTCCTCAAAAATAAATTGATTTTAGTAAACTATAATATACATTTTAACAGATTACACTTATAAATTCAAGTCTTTTTACTAAATTTATAGTTGTAAAATGATTTTTATTCAGTTTTTGCTCTCTTGCTGATGATCTTTTCAGCTATTGACTTAGGAACTTCGATGTAGCTGTGTGGTTCCATAGCGTACTGTCCACGGCCCTGAGTCTTTGAACGAAGGTCACTTGAGTAACCGAACATTTCTGAAAGCGGAACAAGTGCATCAACCTGAATTGTACCCGGTCTTGTTTCCTGACCGAGAATCTGTCCTCTTCTTGAGTTAAGGTCACCCATAACTGTTCCGAGGTAATCATCAGGAACTATTACTGAAACCTTCATGATAGGTTCAAGGATTACAGGGGTTGCTTCTCTCATAGCTCTCTTGAATGCCATAGAACCGGCAATCTTAAATGCCATTTCAGAAGAGTCAACTTCATGGTAAGAACCGTCATAGAGGTCAACCTTAACGTCAACTACCTGGTAGCCTGCAAGTACACCTGACTGCATAGCTCCCTTGATACCTGCATCAACAGCAGGAATATATTCCTTAGGAATAGCACCGCCGACAACTGAGTTTGTGAACTCATAACCCTTACCGGATTCGTTAGGTGTAACTCTGATCTTAACGTGACCGTACTGACCTTTACCACCTGACTGTCTTGCGTATTTTTCATCGATATCTGCGCTGCCCTTGATTGTTTCTTTATATGAAACCTGTGGAGCACCTACATTAGCTTCTACCTTAAATTCACGGAGAAGTCTGTCAACGATGATATCAAGATGAAGTTCGCCCATTCCGGCAATGATTGTCTGTCCTGTTTCTTCATCAGTCCATGTTCTGAATGTCGGGTCTTCTTCAGCAAGCTTTGCAAGAGCAAGACCCATCTTTTCCTGACCTGCTTTTGTCTTAGGCTCGATAGCGAGGTTGATAACAGGTTCCGGGAATTCCATGGATTCGAGAATGATCGGATGCTTTTCATCACAGAGTGTATCACCTGTTGTTGTATTCTTAAGACCAACAGCAGCTGCGATGTCGCCTGCGTATACAACTTCGATATCTTTTCTGTGGTTTGAATGCATCTGAAGGATACGTCCGAGTCTTTCCTTGTTATCCTTAGTAGCATTGAGAACAGATGAACCAGCCTCAACAGTACCTGAATATACACGGAAGAAACAGAGTTTTCCAACGAACGGGTCAGTAGCGATCTTAAATGCAAGAGCTGAAAATGGCTCATCATCTGATGACGGACGTTCTTCTTCTTCGTCAGTATCAGGATTTACACCCTTGATGTGTGGTACATCGAGTGGTGAAGGCATATAGTCAACAATTGCATCAAGGAGCTTCTGAACGCCCTTGTTTTTATAGGAAGTACCGCAAACAACCGGTACCATTGCATTAGCTATAGTAGCTTTTCTGATGCAGCCCTTGATTTCTTCGATTGTCAGTTCCTGACCGTCAAAGAATTTTTCCATAAGAGCTTCATCCTGTTCAGCAACACATTCGATAAGCTGATCATGATATTCCTTAGCTTTGTCAGCAAGGTCAGCAGGGATCTCTTCAACTCTGATGTCTTTTCCAAGATCATCATAGTAAACATAAGCTTTCATCTCTACTAAGTCAATGATGCCCTTGAATGTTTCTTCTGAACCGATTGGAAGCTGAATCGGAACAGCATTACATTTTAATCTGTCCTTCATCATGCCTACAACACGATAGAAGTCAGCACCCATAATGTCCATCTTATTTACATAAGCCATTCTAGGTACTTTGTATTTATCAGCCTGACGCCATACTGTTTCAGACTGTGGTTCAACGCCGCCCTTAGCACAGAAAACTGTAACAGAGCCGTCGAGAACTCTAAGTGAACGTTCAACTTCAACTGTGAAGTCAACGTGGCCTGGTGTGTCTATAATATTGATTCTATGACCTGACCAGAATGCTGTAGTAGCAGCAGAAGTAATTGTAATACCTCTTTCCTGCTCCTGCTCCATCCAGTCCATTGTTGCAGAACCATCATGAGTTTCACCTATTTTGTGGTTGATACCTGTGTAAAAAAGGATACGCTCTGTAGTTGTGGTTTTACCTGCATCGATGTGGGCCATTATACCAATATTTCTTGTATCCTGCAGGGAACAATCTCTTGGCATAACTTTTCCTCCGTTTTAAATATTAATAACAGTTTATGCATACATTAACGTGTATTCCGTAAAGGAATTACCAACGATAATGTGCGAATGCCTTGTTAGCTTCAGCCATTTTGTGTGTATCTTCACGCTTCTTGCATGCACCGCCCTGGCCGTTGAGAGCATCAAGGATTTCTCCTGCAAGTCTTTCTTTCATGGTTTTTTCGTTTCTGAGTCTTGAGTACTTAGTTACCCATCTGAGACCTAATGTCTGACGTCTTTCAGGACGTACCTCCATAGGTACCTGGTAAGTAGCACCACCCATTCTGCGAGCTTTTACTTCAAGTACAGGCATGATGTTTTCCAATGCTTTTTCGAAAACCTCCAGTGCATTTTCACCTGTCTTTTCAGCGACGATTTCAAATGCATCATAAACGATTTTCTGTGCAACACCCTTTTTACCATCAAGCATTATATTGTTGATCAGTCTTGTAACAAGCTTTGAATTGTAAAGTGGATCCTGTAATACATCACGCTTTGCGATATTACCTCTTCTTGGCATTTTCGCTTCCCTCCTTCATATAAGTATAAATGAATTCATAGGTACTCGTATGACTTTGAGTCACACGTCAAGACCATGCAGAGAGGTATATAAAAAAATCTATATAATCTCCACATTAAATCCTGTGGTAGTTGTATCCTATTAACAATAAAATGAGTATTCAAGCAATCTGATAATTACTTAGCAGCTCCTGCTTTTGGTCTCTTTGCACCGTATTTTGAACGAGCCTGCATTCTCTTTGCAACGCCCTGTGCATCAAGAGTACCTCTGATGATGTGGTAACGTACACCAGGGAGATCCTTAACACGTCCGCCTCTGATGAGAACAACGCTGTGTTCCTGAAGGTTGTGACCGATACCAGGAATGTAAGCTGTAACTTCGTATCCGTTTGTAAGTCTTACTCTGGCAATTTTTCTCATAGCTGAGTTAGGCTTCTTAGGTGTTGAAGTTCTTACTGCTGTGCAGACACCACGTTTCTGAGGTGAGCTTAAATCTGTTGTGATCTTCTTCTTGGCATTGTAGTTCTTCTGAAGTGCCGGAGCAGTTGATTTAACCTCCAGAACATCTCTTCCCTTACGTACTAACTGATTAAACGTAGGCATTTTTTTTCCTCCTTCTTCGAAATTTTATTCTTTAAAAAAGAATAGACTGGTGGCGATACAATCGCACACTAGTCTATTATACCATATTTTCAGTCTTTGTCAATAGATTTGTCCGTATTTTTTTGTGCATGTTTATTACAAAATTTAATGCCCTTCATTAATACTTTTAAAGCACTTTTACTCTATTTTCATCACTCATTTTTTCAAGTTCGCTTATATCGATCATTTCTTCGAATTCAACAGAAAATACAGTGCCCTTTCCTACTTCACTCTCAACGGTCATAACAGCACCGTGTCTTTCAGCTATTTCCTTTGCAATAGGAAGTCCGAGTCCTGTTCCGTTTCTGTTCTGATCGGACATTGCTCTGTGAAATCTGATAAATATCCCATCTATATCCTCAGGCTTTATTCCGCAGCCTGTATCAGCAATACACACTTTGAGACGACCGTCTGACTTTTCGCAAAGCAATGTGACTTTTCCGCCCGGTTCAGTAAACTTTACTGCATTGTCGAGCAGAACTATCAGCATCTGTCTCAGTCTGACATAATCTCCCCATATAAAGTAAAAATCAGCTTTCATATCCTTCACAAATTCGACATTTTTGGCAGTTGCAATACTTTTTATGCTTCTGAACACATCGTCTGCAACATCACAGACATTTACAGGTTCAGCATTGAGTTCATACACCTTGTTCTGAAGTCTGGAGTATTCCAGCAAATCGTTTACAAGATGCTGAAGATAAATACTTTCTGCAAGCATCTGTCTGTGATACTCCTTTACTTCCGCAGGGTCATCAACTACTCCGTCACACAGAGCCTCCAGCGAACCTCGGATAACTGCCACAGGCGTTCTGAGTTCATGTGAAACACTCGAAATAAACTCCTGTCCTGCCTGTTTTTCAGCAGCAGCAGCAGCTCTGCTTCTCTCAAGTTCTTCAAGAAGACCGGCAGCTGTCATGCTTTCATTATTCATCCTCTTCCACCTCGAACTTATAACCCATGCCCCAGACAGTTTTGATATTCCACTTGTCATGAGGATATTCATCAAGCTTTGCACGCAGTCTCTTTATATGAGAATCCACTGTTCTGCAGTCTCCGTAATAATCATATCCCCAGAGACTGTTGAGAAGGTTTTCCCTTGTAAACACCTTTTCTTTGTTTTCAGCAAGAGTCCAGAGGATCTCAAGCTCTTTTTTTGTAAGAACGACCTTTTCGTCATCAATGGTAGCAGAAAAATTATCCATATCGACTTTAAGGTTATATATTTTTATCACATGTCCTTCCTTACTGTCAAGATGTTCAAAGCTTATCCTTCTGAGGACAGCTCTCATTCTTGCTATGACCTCTGCAGGTGAACAAGGTTTTACGATATAGTCATCCGCCCCTATTCCGAGTCCCATGATCTTTTCGTAGTCATCGCTTCTGCTTGTAAGCATCATAACAGGAACATTTGATGTCTTTCTGATTTCTCTGCAGACATCAAAACCGTTTTTATATGGCATTACCACATCAAGTATGATCATATCAAAATCTTTTTTTTCAAATATATCCAGTGCCTCTTCTCCGTTTTCAGCATAAACGACACTGTACCCCTCTTTTTCAATGTATTCTTTAAGTACAAGAGCTATTTCCCTGTTATCATCAGCTATTAATACATTAGGCATACTAAACATCCTTTCAAAAAACAAATACATTTCTTAAATAAAAAACACATTATGAACATACTCGCCTGATAATATTCTGTATAAGGGTAAATTTGTTTCCTTTCACACAAAAACGAATATGAATTAAGGGAACTGAAGAGAAAAATACTTGCTGTGCGCACCGCATGGAGGATATTTTTTCATCAAAAGCGGACAGGGTGATCTCTTGTCCGTTTTTATGTTTCTGAAGAACTGAATTATTCATGTATAAATATCGGACATACGCACTTATTTTTCATTTCAATTTATATTATAATGCCCGAACCTTAAAATAATATTGAAAAATTTAATTTATTTTTCATTTTTTTCGTTACATACTAACAAAAAATATATATTCAAGTAAGCTTCCAATATTTTTTTGATAAACAGCAGATCAGACTTCATTTTTCAGATAATTGAACATTTTTCAAAGCTCTGCTTTTAACAAGCAGAGGCGATTCGCAGAATCGCTGACCAAACTGTCGGAGATTGTACTCCGACTGTGCGGAAAGATAGAACCCGCCGCCTGCAGAGGCGGGAGATATCCTCTGTGTTGTTATATGTATGATGTTAAAAACTATATTTTTTCAAATCACAATTGACTTTTACACTTTATAGTAGTAAAATGATATAGTAATAAAAATTTACGAAAGGAATAATGGAAAAATGCCTATTACAAAACTACTTGAACGCAACGCTGAACAGTACGGCGATGAAATAGCACTTGTTGAAATAAATCCTGAAGTACAGGAAGTAAGAAGAGTAACATGGAAGGAATACGAGCTTATCGAATCCGGAAATTCCGAAACCTACAGAAGAGAGATCACATGGAGCGTTTTCAATGAAAAAGCCAACAGATGTGCCAATCTTCTGATAAGCAGAGGAATTAAAAAAGGCGACAAGGTCGGCATCCTTCTTATGAACGGACTCGAATGGCTCCCTATATATTTTGGTATCCTAAAGGCAGGAGCTCTTGCTGTTCCACTCAATTACAGATATACCTCGGCAGAGATCAAATACTGTCTTGATCTTGCTGATACAAACGCAATTATTTTCGGACCTGAGTTTATCGGACGTATGGAAGAGATATGTGATGAAATACCGGCAGTAAAGCTCCTGTTCTATGTTGGTGACAACTGTCCGACATTTGCAGAAAACTATCTGCATCTTGCTGCAAACTTCTCAAGCAGTGCACCTGATATCGAGCTTTCAGACTCAGATTATTCTGCAATATACTTTTCATCAGGAACAACAGGATTCCCGAAAGCCATTCTTCACGATCATGCTGCACTTATGCATTCTGCAAAGGTTGAACAGAACCATCACGGTCAGACACATGATGATGTATTTCTCTGCATTCCTCCTCTTTATCATACAGGTGCAAAAATGCACTGGTTCGGAAGTCTTTATTCAGGAAGCAAGGCTGTTCTCCTCAAAGGTGTTAAACCGATCAATATCATACGAACAGTATCCGAGGAAAAATGTTCCATAGTATGGCTGCTCGTTCCGTGGGCACAGGATATACTTGATGCAATAGACAATGGTACAATTGATCTCAGTCAATATTCGATCTCACAGTGGAGACTTATGCATATCGGTGCTCAGCCGGTTCCTCCGAGTCTAATAAAAAGATGGCAGAAGATCTTTACAAATCATCAGTACGATACAAACTACGGGCTCAGTGAATCCATCGGTCCAGGCTGCGTTCATCTCGGTGTTGAAAATACTCACAAGGTAGGTGCGATCGGTGTTGCAGGCTACGGATGGGAAGTTAAGATAGTTGACGAAAACAGAAAGACCGTAAACAAAGGCGAAGTCGGCGAGCTTGCTGTCAAGGGTCCCGGAGTTATGAAATGTTACTATAAAGACGAAAAAGCTACAAAGGAAGTTCTTGAAGACGGCTGGCTGTTCACAGGTGATATGGCACAGGAGGATGAAGACGGATTTATCTATCTTGTTGACCGTAAAAAAGATGTTATCATCAGCGGCGGTGAAAACCTGTATCCTGTACAGATCGAAGACTTCCTCCGTTCAAACATTGCTATCAAGGACGTTGCCGTTATCGGTCTTCCGGATCACAGACTTGGCGAAATAGCCGCTGCGATCATAGAACTCAAACCTGAATGCAAAGATGTTACAGAGGAGCAGATCAATGAGTTCTGCAAATCTCTTCCGAGATATAAACGTCCACACAAGATCATTTTTGCCGACGTACCGAGAAATCCTACCGGAAAAATCGAAAAACCGAAGCTCAGAAAGATCTACTGCGGCGAAAGTGTTGTTGCTTCACAGATAAGAGGCTGATAACCATGTTAAAATATTTAAGCGGACTGCAAAAACAGTCCGCTTTTTTCATAAAATCGATGCCAGATCAGAAAATTTACTGATCTTATAGTCATATTCGGGTACTTCCCCAAATCCGTATTCAGCATAAATAAAAGGTATTTCTGCATCTCTCGCAGACTGAAGATCGCCTGCTGTGTCTCCGACATAGACAGGATCCTTCAGACAATTTCTCTTTATGATGAGCTTGTTGTTTTCACCTTTGGAAAGTCCTGTAGCACCATTGCATTCTATATCAGAAAAATATTTTTCGGTTTTGTGATAAGCAAAAAAGCTCTCTATATATCCTTCCTGACAGTTTGAGACAATAAACAGCCTGTATTTTCCGGAAAGATACTCCAGAGTTTCTTCAAGTTCCGGAAACAAGATCCCACCATGCTCAGAAAGATAAATATTTTCATAATCGCAGCATTCTTTCATAAGCTTTTTCTGCATCATCGGACTCATACCCGGAAGCAGTTTTTTTGCTATCTCATCAAGCGGGAGTCCCATGCAGGCATGAAGCGCATCTACAGTGATCTTTATATTTCCAAGTTCTTTCAAAGCTCTGCTTTTAACAAGCAGAGGCGATTCGCAGAATCGCTTCCGTTCAGTCGGAGATTGTACTCTGACTGAACGGGAAGATAGAACCCGCCGCCTGCAGAGGCGGGGGATATCCTCTGTGTTGTTATATCTGTCCAGTATCTCACGCCACGTTCCGCAGATCCCTTCGGCTGAATCCCACAATGTTCCGTCCAGATCAAAAATTATACTGTCAAAATCCATTTTTATATCCTTTCTGTTTAAAACTCACAGCTGCTTTCGAAAAACGGATGAATCATGCCGTCATTTTTCCGGCAGTCAGCATTACATTATTATATCACATTTTTTGATATAAAAAAAGCTGACGGCAGTTTTTAAAATATATGTTTTATAATTTAACATTCAGATATTCTTTCATTTGTATTAACAGCAAAATCGAAAATCCAATTGTAATAATCCACAAAATTTGGTTATGATTCCAAAGAAATTTGCACATTCTCTTTTTTAAAAATATCTTTTAAAAACGCTTATCTTATGATATAATAAAGAAGTAAGTATATTTATACAAGTTTATCCGAATTTATAAAAAAAATACAATCGGAACTAATCGATACTACGGGAATGATCTGCGATCCGACGGATCACCTCTGCCTTAAGGCAGAACTTTAAACCCAATAACTATGTCAAAGGGAGTAATATAATTATGAATGAGATGCAGTTATACGATTTATGGACTCAGAAAGCCACAGAAGACAAAGACCTCGTTACCGAGCTTGCTTCCGTAAAGGGTGACACCGATGCCATAAAAGACAGATTCTACAGAGATCTTGAATTTGGAACAGGAGGCTTAAGAGGGGTAATTGGCGCAGGAACCTACAGATTAAACATTTATACTATCAGAAGAGCTACACAGGGCCTTGCTGATTATGTAAATGACTCCTGCCAGAACGGAAGCGTTGCGATCGCATATGACAGCCGTATCAAATCAGATGTTTTTGCCAAAGCAGCAGCTGGCGTACTTGCTGCCAACGGAATTAAAGTATATATCTACAGCGAGCTTATGCCTACTCCAATGCTTTCTTTTGCAGTTCGTGCATTAAAATGTCATGCCGGAATCGTTGTAACAGCAAGCCACAATCCAGCTAAATACAACGGATACAAGGTATACGGTGCTGACGGATGTCAGATCACACTGGATGTCGCTGAACAGGTCATCACAAAAATAGGAAATGTTGATATGTTTGAAGGTCCGAAGTTCATCGACTTCGAAACAGGTATCAAAGAAGGAAAAATTGAATATATCGGTCAGAATGTGATCGAAGATTACTATAAAAACGTTGCAGGTCAGGGTATTCATACCGATCTCGTCGCAGACAGCGGACTTAAGGTCGTTTACACTCCGCTCAACGGTACCGGAAACAAGCCTGTAAGAGCTATTCTTAACAAAATTGGCATTTCAGATGTTACCATCGTTCCGGAACAGGAAAAACCGGACGGAAACTTTACAACATGTCCTTATCCGAACCCTGAGATAAGAGAAGCACTTGAGCTTGGTCTTAAGCTCGCTTACGAAAAGAAGCCTGATCTTCTTCTTGCAACAGACCCTGACTGTGACCGTGTCGGTATCGCAGTTCCATCAGGCGATGAATATGTTCTGTTCTCAGGAAACGAAGTAGGTGCTATGCTTCTTGAATACATCTGCGAAGAAAGAACAAAGCTCGGAACCATGCCAAAAAATCCTGTTGCTGTAAAAACCATCGTTACTACCAGAATCGCAGCTGCAATCGCTGAAAATTACGGCATTGAACTCAGAGATGTTCTTACCGGATTCAAATTTATCGGTGAACAGATCGGTTTCCTTGAAGAAAAAGGCGAAGAAGACAGATATATCTTCGGCTTTGAAGAAAGCTACGGATATCTTGCCGGATCATATGTAAGAGACAAGGATGCCGTTGTAGCTTCCATGCTCATCTGTGAAATGGCTGCTTATTACAGAACATGCGGCATTTCACTTATCGAAGCAAGAGACAGAATGTATAAAAAATATGGTGTTTACAAGCACATGCTCAAGAGCTTTACATGCGAAGGAATAACAGGCATGGAAAGAATGAAGGAAATAATGACCTCACTCCGTACAAATCAGCCTGCAGCCATCGGTGGTCTCAAACTCATCGGTTTCTCTGACTATCAGGCAAGTACAGCAAAGAATATAGCAGACGGAACCGTAACAGAGATTACACTTCCAAAGTCAGATGTTCTTGCATTTGAGCTTGAAAATAACGCAACCATCATTATCAGACCATCAGGTACAGAACCTAAGATCAAGGTTTACTATACAACTACCGGAGCAACACATGAAGAAGCAACTGCTCTGTACGAAAAGCTCGATGCAGAGTTCAAGGCAATTCTTGGTTTCTGATAACATCAAATAATAATCCGACAGCCGGAGTTTTCCGGCTGTTTTTTTAATGCAAAAATACAGAGGATATCCCGTGATGGGATATCCTCTTCTTATTTTTCTTTTATCTGGTCGGAAGGTATCAGACTGTAATCAAACATTACCTCAGAATGATTGTCAAGGATCAGTTTTTTTTCAATAGTTTTATTTGTTTCTTTTTCTATGGTATTTTTGTAAATTTTTGAACGTCTGAAATATTTTTCGCCCTCTTTTACAAAGCGATGCTCTTCTTCAGATATTTCATATCTCCATGGAATATCCTTTTCACATCTGAGTTCACCGAAAAATTTTTCACCTTCGCACCATAACAGCAACTGAAAATCCTGGTCTGTATTGTTTCTGAATCTGTAGTCTATATAATTGTAGCTGACTGATGTTCCTGAACTGAATGGAATTCTTTTATCACCATCAGGAGCAAGCGCATCTGAATGCTCATGAAATTCAGTAACTTCAAGAGGACTGTTTATAACCAGCAGATTAATGGTATTTGCAAGATTGCAGAGTCCCCCACCGATACCGGGTCTTAATTTGTTGCTGACAAGAACACGACCGTCCTTATAGCCTTTTCGTCTGGTAGTCTTACCGACCGTTTTCCAGAACGAGAATTCCTCTCCCGGACGGATAATGATCCCGTTGAGTTTTTTGCAGGCAAGACGAATATTTACTGCTTTGTTTTCCTGAAGAGTAATATCTATCCCCTTTCCGCGTTTTATAAGACCGGAGCTGTGCGCTGACACAAGTTCCGGCAGCTTTTCTTTTTGTATCAAAGAAGCAAATCTGATTTTTCCTGTCAAATTTTTTATGTGCCTTCTGCAAATTTCTTTCTGCTGCGAAATTGCATAACATGTCGGATTTATATCGCAGAAGAGAACATCTTTTTTCCAGAGCATTTATTTATCTTCCTTTTCTTTAAGAATATTTCCAAGGCGGTTCCGGTATCTGTGACTTTTGGCGTAAAGCTTAAGTATAACGCTTTCGACAGCCCGTCTTTTCCCGAAACGTGTTTCCCCTTCAAGACGTATAAACTTTACAAGTATGCTGGCCATTTTGCATCTGTTTGCCCCGAGAATATCAGTAAATATCTGGTCGCCTATGCATACAGCCTCTTCTTTTTTGATCCCGAGCAGCTCCACAGCCTTAAGATATCCTGAAATATCCGGCTTATCTGCATCACAGATATATAATGTATCAATATTTTTTATAAATCTCTTAACACGTTCCTCATCATTGTTTGTAAGAAGAAGCGTTTTGAGTCCTGTTTTATGTATTTTCTGAAACAGTGCATCGATTTGATCCGTTGAATCATCGCCGTGATGAACAAGTGTGTTGTCGATGTCAAATATCAGACCTCGTATGCCGTTTTTATAAAGCTGTTCATAATCTATTGAAAATACACTTTCTGCATATTCGAACGGAAATAATAAGCTTAGCATATCTCACCTTTTTTAATGTATTCACAGACAATGTCTATCTGTTCATGAAACGTTCCTTCAAACTTATTTTCAAAGAAAGCACTTCCTATGGTAAATGCCCATGGACTGATCTTTTTTATTTCATCAATTTTTTCAAAGCTGTTGACACTTCCGGCAATGCAGACCGGAATATCTACTTCAGAAATAAATCTTCGGTTTAGCTCGTATGCATCTCCGGTGTATCTGTATCCGAGCAGATCCAGTCCGTCCACTCCTTTTTTTTCAAGCTGTTTTGCATTGTCTATAAGTTCATCTATACTGCCTTCAAGGACAGAAGGACGCCCTGTTACCGTTCCGATAAACGGCATGTATCTGATTTTGTTTCTGCGGCAGATATCGTGCACCTTCTCAGAGTAAACAGTCCCCATAAGGATATCACATTCACATTCGGCAGCCTTATATGCGCCTTCAATACATTTTTCTTCTGTATACGCAACAACTTCAAGAACCGTTGTCTTTTCGCATTCTTTCATATACGCGAACAGTTTTTTCATTTCGCTGACCGGAAGCGGCTCCTCCTTGAAACCCCAGATCTCAGCCCCGGCATTTTTGCATTCTTCAAAGATCCTGTAAGCATCATTTACGGTATGATCATTATAGGTAAGCATAACTATCAGTTTTGTATTACATTTCATGGATCTGTTTCCTTTTTATGATGATAAAATAACTAAGTATTTACAAAATTATTATACTACTTTCAGGAAGATAAATCAATATTTTTTAATCAAAACACTTGACATTATACTAATTATATGATAGAATTATATTTACAAGTGAATTATCGATAGTACTACTGTCTAAAGTAACTGATGGGCTACTATGTTAATCATAAAAGATTAATTAAAGAGGTGACTTACTCATGAAAGACGGAATACATCCGAATTTTGAAAAAACCACAATTACTTGTGCATGCGGAAACGTAATCGAAACATGTTCAACAAAGAAGGACATCAAAGTTGAAATCTGCTCAAAATGCCACCCATTCTTTACAGGCAAGCAGAAACTTGTTGATACAGGTGGTCGTGTAGACAGATTCAAGAGACGTTTCAATAAGGGCTAAGTTCTATTTATTAGGGTGACTGTTATTTTTTATAGTCGCCCTTTTTTTTACATGAAAGGTAATGCTCTCTATGGGATACAAAACAATAAAAGAGCCTCACAATATAACCTTTACGGAACGACGTTCGGAATTTATCGCATATATCAGTCCGGTAACAACGAACGATGATGCTGTAGAATTCATAAACAGTATCAAAGCCATGCACAGAAAAGCAACTCACAACGTTTACGCGTATATCCTCAGAGACAACAACACAACAAGATACTCAGACGACGGTGAGCCTCAGGGTACAGCAGGAGTTCCTGTACTTGATATCCTGCAAAAAAACAGTCTTACTGATGTATGCTGCGTTGTTACACGTTATTTCGGAGGGATCCTTTTAGGCGGCGGCGGACTTGTAAGAGCATATTCCACATCCGCAAAGCTTGCAGTTGAAGGAGCAAAAATAAAAGATATGTGCGAATGCTACAGAACCACGATCCGGATGGATTATAACCTGTACAGCAAAATAGCATATTATCTCCCGCAATATGAAATAAAAGAAATATCTTCAAAATTTGAAGATACAATAGATATGGAAATTCTCGTAAAAGAAGAATTTTTCGAACCACTCAGAGAAAAAATAACAGATATTTCACTTGGGAAAATCGTACTTCCGAAAACAGAAAAATTATTCGAAGATTTTTCTGTTTAGTACATTTCAAGCTAAAAACACGCTGTTTTCACTCAGATATTTTATAGAAAACGGCTTTCGGCACCATAAGTATCATGGAGGTTCATATGGCTTTACCTGAAGAATTTATATATCAGCTGAAGCAAGGCAATTCCATCGAGGATGTTTTCAGCTCCTATGTATCATTAAAGAGAAGAGGCTCGACCTACGTTTGTCTCTGCCCTTTTCATTCAGAAAAGTCTGCTTCCTGTACAGTATATACTGATACACAAAATTATTACTGTTTCGGGTGCGGAGCCGGCGGAGATGTCATCACATTTATTATGCGTATTGAAAATCTGAGCTATATGGAAGCCATCAGGCTTCTCGCTCAGCGCATAGGCATATCAGTTCCGGAAAACGGAGTAAATGATGATTTCGCACGCGTTAAAGCCAGAACATACGAGATCAACCGTGAAACAGCTAATTTTTATTATAAGACATTGTTATCCGGCAATGACAAGAGAGGCCTTAACTATTTTAAAGAACGCCGTCTTTCGGCAAATACAATAAAAAAATATGGTCTCGGATACTCTCCTGATTCATTTAACACTCTCAGAGATCATCTGAGAAGTCTCGGATTTCATGATAAAGAACTGGTAACGGCAGGTGTCTGCCGTGAATCACAAAACGGCAAAGGGTGCTATGACACATTCAGAGGAAGAGTAATGTTTCCTATTATTGACCTCAGAGGAAATGTAATAGCATTCGGAGGACGAATAATCAGCGGAGACGGTCCGAAGTACCTCAATTCTCCTGATACACCGGTCTTCAAAAAAAGCCGAAATCTGTTTTCCTTAAATCATGCCAAGAATAGTCCTTTAAAAAAACTGATTCTTGCCGAAGGATATATGGATGTGATTAGTATAAACCAGGCAGGATTTGAAAATGTTGTTGCTACTCTCGGAACAGCACTGACACCGGAACAGGCCAGAATTATGGCACAGTATGCTGGTGAAGTCATCATAGCATATGACAGTGATTCAGCAGGACAGGCTGCAACGCAGAGAGCCATCAACCTTTTAAGTGCTGCAGGCGTAAATACTAAAATTATCAAAATGACTGATGCCAAGGATCCGGACGAATACATCAAAAAGTTCGGCAGCACCAGATTCAAGCTTTTGCTTGACAATTCAGGCGATGCCATAGCTTTTGAACTTGAAAAATGCAAAACCGGGCTTGACATTACAAATGAGAATGACAAAGTTACATATTTAAAGAGGACCGTCGCAGTTCTTTCTGAACTTGATGACCCTCTTCAGAGAGATGTCTACATCTCCAAAATATCAAAGGAATCTGATATCAACACGCAGATACTGCAGGCACAGGTCGCAGGCAAAATAAAAAACAAGAACAGCGTCAGAAAAAAACAGGAATGGAAAGCCATAGAAAACAGCATCAGTCTTCAGAACCACTCAGATCCTGAAGCTGCTTCACACCTTCGTGAAAGTAAAGCTGAAGAACTGATTATTTTATACCTGATGAAAAACCCTGACAAACTCGATTTTGTTACCACAAATATATCTGCAGATGAATTTGTCACAGATTTCAACAGAAGAGTTTTTAATTCATTGATAAAAGTCCTTTCATCATCGGAAGTATTTTCACTATCTCTTCTATCTGAAGATTTTAACGTAGAAGAAATGGGCAGAATAAGCGGCATAGATGCCAAAAACCGTGGCAGGACAATTACTGAACAGACTTTTTCTGATTGTATCAACGTGATCAAAGAATCAAAGCACAAGATCATTCCATCAAACGGAAATGAAATATCAGATGATGAACTTTTAGACATGCAAAAATATTTGCAAAGTAAAAGATAGGAGGAATTTTTTTATGGCCAATGATAAGATGTCAATAACAAGTTTACTTGAACAAGGAAAAAATTCCGGCAAGCTTACCACCAGAGAAATCAACGACTTATTTGAAGAGATCAACTTTGATGTAAACCAGATCGATGAATTTTATGAAAAATGCTCATCTCTCGGAATTCAGATAATTGAGGATTATTCACTTGATTCTGACGATCTTCAGGTAGGTCTGGATTCGGGACTTGACGATAATACTGACGCACCTGTGTCCTCAGATGAATTTGACTACATAGACAACGTAAAGATTTATCTTCGTGATATCGGTCAGTCTCCTCTTCTCTCTTCAGAAGAAGAAATGAATCTTGCGGAAAGCTGTCTGAAGGGTGATCAGTATGCCAAAGACAAACTTGTTACAGCAAACCTCAGACTTGTTGTCAGCATAGCAAAGAAATATAACGGAAAAGGCATGCAGTTTCTCGATCTCATCCAGGAAGGCAATGTCGGTCTTATGAAAGCAGTTGAAAAATTTGATCCTTCTAAAGGCTTTAAATTTTCAACATATGCTACATGGTGGATCAGACAGGCTATTACAAGAGCAATAGCTGACCAGTCACGTACTATTCGTCTCCCTGTTCATATGGCTGAAATGCTCACAAAGATCAAGAAAACAAAAGCAGAGATCATCAACGAAACAGGTCAGGAGCCTGCTGATGAGGAAGTAGCTGAAAGACTTGAAATTCCGGTTGAAAAGCTTCATGAAATAATGAACTTCTCTCAGGATCTTATTTCTCTTTCAACTCCTGTCGGTGATGAAGATGACTCTACACTTGATATGTATATTCCTGATTCAACTGCTCTTTCTCCTTCTGAAGCAGCCGCACAGGAGCTTCTCAGAGAACAGCTTGATGAAGCACTCTCCACTCTCACACCAAGAGAGGCCGAGGTAATCAGACGTCGTTACGGTCTTCCTCCGAACGACAGAAGCTACACTCTCGAAGATGTCGGAAAGATCCTTCACGTTACACGTGAACGTGTAAGACAGATCGAAGCAAAGGCTCTCAGAAAGCTCCGTCATCCAAGCAGAAGCAAATACCTCAGAGACTACATGTTCAGCTCTAATTAACTATCTGATATATAACAAATACAGAGGATATCCACCGCTATACAGACGGTGGATATCCTCTTTGTCATTCAAAGCTCTGCTTTTAACAAGCAGAGGCGATTCGCAGAATCAGTTCCCGCCGCCTACAGAGGCGGGGGATATCCTCTGTGTTGTTCAAAGCTCTGCTTTTAACAAGCAGACGCGATTCGCAGAATCGGTTCCCGCTCAGTCGGAGATTGTACCCCGACTGAACGGAAAGATAGAACCCGCCGCCTGCAGAGGCGGGGGATATCCTCTGTGTTGTTATAAAAAAAGAACCCGGACAAACCATCCGGGCTCAAATTATTGAAAATAAATAAATTACTTTTATACTAATAATGCTACCGCATTCTTTCTTTGACTTTCATCATAATACTAAATATTCTGGTGGAATCACCCTCCTGCTTATTTAATAAATCTCCTTAAAGAATTCACAATAGCCATTTCTATCACTCTTTCTTTATATTTATCTAAACGTCTTTGATCCATTTGAAGATCAGGCTCGTTTGCTTTCGTAATTAAAGTATTTTATCGATCTGTTTATTCTCGTAAACCCGTTAATTTTTACATTGGAAACACCTTTTTCTATAATAGATTTTTTTCAGTGTAAAAATTCATTATTCCATTGGTCCCACCTTTTTCTATTCTTATTTGTTATCTATATCAATTGCGTTTACAAGATAACCTCTAATTCATTTTAAGTGCATTTTAAGCTGAATAAATTGTTGATTAATAACCCATTGGTCACACACCTATTTCATTTTTTATTGTGATTATGAATAGATTTCAATATTACATTGGTCACACACCCGTTTCTACAATTTTATCGTTTCCATACTGAAAATATTCATTCCATTGGTCACACACCTATTTCTATAATTTTCTATTTGTCCGTAAAGAAGTAATTATTCCATTGGTAATACACCTTTTTCTAAAAAAGTATTTATAAAAAGCTTCATCAAGCTGATTATCTGTTATGTTTCCATCGGAACCACCTTAAACCTCAAATCAATCCCCAGCCATGTATCCAATAAACTCATACCTCAATTCAATCTATTCTTCTTTAACCCGTTCATATCGTGCTGTGTCGTATTATATCAAATGCTATGAACAAATCCAAATATCTTCAATTCAGGCAACTTCCCGTTTTCAGATAACGCTTATAGTTGTATGAGATAAACCTTCATCAGGAACTAAAATCAAAACGATGATTCATTGCTATATCACTATAAATAAACGAAAATTTACTAACGAATCACGAAAGTTCATCTCTGTTTAAAGATTCCAAATTAATCAAGTCCATCGGAACCGCCTCCTGTTTGTATCTGAATCATTACCTTCCATACAGCTGTCGAATATCATAAACACTCTTAAACACCAAATGGTTTTATTTCTTCAGTCATTGTTCTGATACCACAGCTCCCATCCGGAAGCTTAACTGATAATGGATCTCAAATCGAAGTTCTTATCGCCTGAACTTCTTTTATCCTTTCCATGACTATATAATACCACATTTTTTCGTCAATGTCAATACTTTTTATCAATATTTTTAAAATAATATGTTTAATATGTTGTTAATATAATGTGCTTGACTTTATTTTAAATTTGTAGTAAAATAAATAAGTAATGTGCTTATTAATCGTGTAATTTCATATTTAGCCATAAGGCAGAACGGAGAATATCATGCAAGAATTATCAGAATTTACACCTGATCTTTATACACTGGTAGACGAAGAAGGTGTTGAGCAGACTTTTGAAATGCTTGATGCCCTTGAAACAGATGACGGACAGCGTTATTTTGCACTTGTTCCATATGCTGAAAATCCTGAGGATGCACTTGAAGGAAGCGATGAACTTGTAATTCTCAAATCTGAGATGGATGGTGACGAAGAACTTCTTATCTCTATTGATGATGATGCAGAATTCGAAAAAATCGGACAGATATTCTTAAAAAGAATAGAAGAAAGATTTGAAGATGAGGAAGAATTTCCTGAGGAAGAAAACTAATCGGTGTATTACTAACATACAGTAATTTCTTTTAGCTTTGATTTTGTATTCACTTTAGTTTTGATTGTTGTTTTTTTACAAAAAAACATTTGACAAAGGAAAACTTCTGTGATATAATACTAGTAAAGACAGGTTAGTATTTCTGCCTTGTACGTTATATACAGCTCATATAATCCAACACTTTTTATTTGGGAATTGCGCTCTGGGTTCTGATTGCAGACCTCCCTTTTCAAGGACGCTGGGAGCATGGAAGTCTTCAGGCTGATACCCACCTGCTGAATAAGCGGGTTTTATATGCTGTGTAATACGGCAAGGCGGTTTATGTCTAAAAAAATTAATCAGATGCTTTTTAAGTATCTGATTTTTTTTATGTTTTATTTTGCTTTTCAAAAAAATAAACCATTCCCGAAGGAATGGTTTTATTTTTTAATTATTCATCATCATCATCATCAGTAGCATCCTGTTCAGTTTCAGCCGGTGCTGAAGGAGCCTGGGCAGATTCCTTTGCTACAGGTGTATTTTCGTTTGCGCCGCTTGAATAAGTAATCGTTCCGCCGCCTTCATTCTTGGTATAGGTTACTTCAACCAGCTCGTCTGAATGAACAACGCATCCCTTAGGAGGATTTGTACCGATAACATATCCTGACTTGTAACCGGAATTTATTGTCGGAACTGCTTTATATGCTATTCCTGCCTCATCAAGCATTGCAAGATAATCTTCGATAGGATAGCAGCTAAGAGGTCCCCTCTTATAATCAGGAACCTGTGCATCACCGTTTCCTTTACTTACCTTAACCTTAATGGTATCGCCCTTTGCAAGCCATGTTCCTGCTTCGACATCCTGTTCAAAAATAATTCCTCTTGAATATTCTTCATTGTCAACATAGTCAGGAACAATTTTTATATCCTGAGCAAATGAAGAAAGTGCAACTTCATCATACTTTTCACCGACAAGGTCTTTACATTCGATATTTTTTCTTGCATTTGCCTTGTTGTCTGTAACTGATGTGATATTTGTATTCAGTGTAACACTGACATCTGCTCCGTTTGTAACGTCTGTTACGTCACCATAATCTGAATCCTCCGGAGGCAGTGTTTCATCCGGTGGTTCTGTAGTCGATTCTACATATGAGAGTTTTTTAGGATTTCTGGCATCATCGAATTTGTTCCACATATTGATACCGAAAATCAATAAAATTATAAACAGTACGAGGATCAGTACAAAAATCAAAGCCGGCTTTTTGATTATTTCCCATAAGCTTTCCGAAGCATATATGACCTCTCCGTCTCTTGAACCGGTTCTTTGAGATGGCTGACGATTAGTTCTTACAGGTTTCGGAGCCTCATATTCATAATCATCGTCGTCATCATATTCATCATCGTCATCATAGTATTCTTCTTTATTTCTGTACTGGCTCTCCTGTACATCATGCTGTGCCTTTTGCTTAGCCTTTTCTCCGATGTTTATATAGAGCGAGGTCTTCTCTGCTTCAGAAGGTTCAAATATCTTTGTAACAAGTTCTGTTACTGTCTGAATACGATCAGCGCCCTTAAGAACAAGTCCTTCCATAATTGCATCAGATACATTTGCCGGAACATCATCATTCATTTCCAGCGGAGGAGTCAGATCAGAATCATCTGTTCTGAGTGATGCATCTGTCGGCATACTACCTGTAAAGATCCTGTAAAGAACAGCACAGATACCGTAAACATCAGTCCAGACTCCCTGCCAGCTGCTTGGAGAATACTGCTCAGGAGCAGCATAGCCTTTATATATCTCAGAATTAAGTTCAGTCTTTGTTGTTCTGACAGCAGCAATACAAAAATCAGTAAGCATCAGCTCGCCTTTTTTTGTAAAATAAATAGTCTGAGGACTGATTCCTCTGTGTACTATTCCTGCGTTATGAAGCATACTGATAGATGTGAAAAGCGGAGGGAAAAGCCTTGATACTTTTCTCCAGCTAAGTTCACCTGCATTTTCTTTCAGATACTGTATCAGATTTACTCCGTCAATATAATCAAATACAACATAGGTCGTATTGTTTTCTGAAAACAGATTTCTGACCGGATTGATATTATTTACTGTATTAAGCTTTGCAAGTTTTTTATTAAGTTCTGTAAACTCTGCCATCAATGATTTATACTGAGCAACACTGCTGTGGTTTACACTGATCTCAGGTGAACCGCTTACCCTTGTACACAAAGCATCAGGCATATATTCCCTGATATGGATCTTGCATGAAAGAACAGGATCATATGCAAGATAAGTTGCGCCCTCACCATTATGGCTGAGCAGCTCTCCTACTATATATCTGTCATTAAGAACAGTTCCCGGAATAATATACGACGGTGAATACGGAGATTTATGATCGTAACCGCATTTCGGACATTTGTCTTCTCCGGAAAACGGTTCAAAACAACCATAACAATACTTTATATCTCCCATATTTTGCCCTCCTCTGATTATAATTAAAATTTATCACCTTGACTATAATAGCAATAAAAAATATATTTGTCAACTCATTTTCGTATTTTCCAAAAACAAGCTACAATAAAAATATGAAAAAATATGATTTTTTCAAAGCTCTGCTTTTAACAAGCATAGGCGATTCGCAGAATCGGTTCCCGCTCAGTCGGAGATTGTACTCCGACTGTTTGGTCAGACAGAACCCGCCGCCTACAGAGGCAGTGGATATCCTCTGTGTCGTGATATTTGTTAAAATATCACATTCCTGTATCAAGTACATTCAGAATAATATCATTTTTTTCCGAAACGACCGGAGCTTTGACAGTTCCGTTATCGCGGCTTAACATAACACAAATATAAAATGCATTGATACTCTTTGTTTGTTTATCCTTATAATAATACTTATATGTCTTTGTAATGGTATCTGAAGA
>JAZUJY010000157.1:0-2433 GCA_045643005.1 Oscillospiraceae bacterium
CAACGGAGCAGCTCTTAATGAGGACGGATTTAAGGTTACACTTCCTGCAAAGAGTGTTGTAAAGGTTAGTGTTACACTTTAATTATCGGAATATTGAATATCCCACTGTTTGTGGAAAGTTTTAATAGAATGATTTTATAATTGGATTAAAAGATTTACCGGGACATGAGCAAATGCCCCGGTTTTCTTTTCTCTTGAAGAATTAAATCATATTATTTATAATGATATGGGTATTAATTAATTATTTTCTACAATCATAAAGGAAAGCGGATTGGTTTGAACTTTGTATTATTTTAGGATTTTTTTTGTGTAATGATATAAAAATTTAAAAGGTGTGCTGAATGATATAAAATTCGATAGAAATCCCGTATTATGATTAGGATGTCAAAAGTAATGAGGCTCAATGGTTAAATGTGTAGAAATTTAGGAAGGAAAAATAATGGAAAGTAACTGTGACGATTGCATGTATTTTGAATATGACTATGATTTCGAGGATTATGTCTGTACACAAAGCTGTCTTGATGAGGATGACTGCGCCAAAATGGCTGAAGATAAGCATTATCAGTGTCCATATTACCGACAGGGCAATGAATATACTATAGTAAAAAAACAGATATAAGGCCGGAAATCCTTATAAGAATTTTCGTGAAACACTTAAAACAACATAAAACGAAATTTGTACGATATCTAAATATATTTTTTGGAGGCATTTAAGATGAGTGAAAAGAAAAAGGGAACGAAGCTTTGCACATTAGGAATTGTTGTCCTGATTATTACTGCGGCTATTTTGTTGCTGGTTTTGGTCGGAACTAATAATAATTATAAAGGCAATTTCAAGGATCTGGGCGGAGCGCGCATAGTATATGAAATAGCAGATGCAGATAATGCTTCAGATAATGAAATAAATGATACCATATATAAACTTAACAGAAGAGCCAATAATATCAATAACAGAAGCAATGTCAGAAAAGATGGAAGGAATAGAATATTTGTCGAAGTAACAGACGCAGATAGTATTGATGAAACCTTATTAACGCTTGGCACAAAGGGCTCTGTTAGCTTTATTTATGCAGTTGATAAATCGGGCAACAAAAATGTCAGTGTTGATTCTGTAGGAAACGGTACCCTGCTCAGATCGATTGAAGAGATAAATAATGACGGTGGAGTTTGTGTCAATGGGACAATGATAGCAAAAGCGGAAGCAACAAACGGAATTGTTTTAGAGGCGGATACGGCAAGACAGATAATAGTGCGCCTGACACTGACTGAAGAAGGAAAATCGGCTTTTAAGGAGGCTACCACATGGGCAAGTCAGCAACAGAACAATGCTTCTTACATTGCCGTAGCATTCGAAGATACACTCTTAAAATGCATTAAGGTTACAGAAGTCATCGACTCAGATACCATAGAAATATATGGATTTAAGGACCTTGAGGAAGCAATGAAAATTGCAGATGAAATTCAGATAGGAGAAATTCCACTGGATATTTCTGTGGTTGACAGCTATATGGTTTCACCTGAAGGATTGTCTCAGACTGCCTTAACCATAATTTTAGCTTTAGGAACATTAGGATGCATTGTTCTGATTGTTTTATTATTTAAGATAAAAAAGAAGAGAAAAGCAGCACAGAACTGATAGATATGATTATGTTGTAAAGTTAAAAAGTTCAATATTTAAGCTGAAATAAATAAAATTTTAAACAAGGCCAATGAAATGAAAAAAGAAGAGTATAAAGCTAAAAATAAGGTAAATAATAATTCTGTTAATAAGTCTGATAATAAATCTGATAATAAATCTGATAAGGCTTATTATAAATCTGGTAAGGCTAATAATAAATCAGATAAGGCTCATAATACATCAGATAAGAATCATAATAAATCTGATAAGGCTGATAATAAATCCAATAATTCAATATCTGTTAAGAATGACAAAACGGTAAAAGAAGCAACGGACAAAAAAGCAACGGACAAAAAAGCAACATCAGCCTGTCCTTATCAAAAGAAATGCGGTGGATGTAAATATATTGATACGCCCTATGAAGAACAGTTGAAAATAAAGCAGAATTTTGTAAATAGCCAGCTTTCAGAAATTGCTAAAGCAGAGGGCATAAAAGTAGGAAAGATAGTTGAAGCCGATAATCCGCTTTATTATCGGAATAAGGTTCATTCCGTATTTGACAGGGATGCTCACGGTCATATTATAAGAGGCATATATCAGGAGGAATCTCATAAAATCGTAAATGTAAGTGGTTGCAAAATAGAAAATCAGACTGCGGACAAGGTAATAGAAGAAATTAAAAGTCTGCTTCCTTCCTTTAAGCTAAAGGTCTATGACGAACGAACACATTATGGATTTTTAAGACATGTCTTGATTCGTGTGGCACAGTATAAGGGAGAGACGAAATTGATGGTTGTTCTTGTAACATCAATAGT
>JAZUJY010000158.1:0-7687 GCA_045643005.1 Oscillospiraceae bacterium
ACCTCCTTTTCATAGGTCAATACTACACAAAGCATAATTAGTAATTGGTAAAGTATTGACCTTCATTATTTTTCTTTTTATTGCTCCGCCAATTAAGTCTTGAATATTTTATGCGAAGTAATGAAGGAGAAAGTCAAGGAATAAAGCCGCAGGAATACTAACGTATTTCAAGGTTTTCTGACGCAGAATTTCTTCTTCAGGACAAGCAGAAAAATTCAAGATTTAGTTGGTGGAGCAATATCTATACATATAATCCATCAATATATTATATCATATTATTGGACAATTGTTAATAGGTATATTGTACTTTTGTATATACATACCAAAATCTACTGTGCAACATTTGAATATTCGCAAATTTATTACAGATGTTTTTCCCAAATATAGTGATCGTTTCATTTGGTATAAAAAATATATAAGAATGTCAAGCGGTTTTGCGCCCCGAACACCTTTCCAAAGACTTTCAGTATTATGGGCAAATCTCCCCCCCTTCTGAGGAAAAGCAGCTATGCAAAGCATCTGCTGCGTCAAGCCCTCTCGTAGTGTGAAAGCACACCTTCGATGGCTTTTCTTGCATCTATGTACCTATCTGCTTTTTCTTTCTCGAAACGTTTTTTAGAGGTGCCCTTATGTCAGTTATTTTCTTTTTCCTTTTATTCTTATTGAAGCAAATCCACCTGAATTTCCGGACGAATAAACACTTGAAGATTTCCGGTCATTTCGATTTTCATAATTCTTATTATTACCTCTGTTTATTGGAACAGCATTTTCGCCCTCTTTTATCTTTGCTATCCTTGCGGCATAACCCATTACATACTGCAAGTCGTTTATGCTCAGCTTTTCAAGCTCTGTACGTTTTGATTTTAGCTTGCGGCACCAATTCTGTATTCCTGTCTTATCCTTTCCTGATTTTCCAAACATATGCTTGATCGACTGTATATTTTGCAAATCAGTACAGTACTCAACCAGTGAAAAAAAGCTTTCTGTAGTTTCTTTTTCGGACAATTTCATGTTCAGAAGATATTTTGCCGCAAATTCATAAAAAGAAAACTCTTCAGAAGAAACGCCAAGTGTTTTTGATATATCAATTAATTCCTTATTTGTCATATTCATCCCCCCACTCTGTTGATACTCTGTATTTCTTCAAGTTTCTTTATCTGGGCTGTGAATTTACTGCCATAACCATTTACATACTTATTGATATATTCACTTATATCACCGTCATTATACTCGCCTTTATTATCAATAAAGCGTAATTCAGTACATTCAGAACGAACATCTCCCATTCCCTGTGCCTTGAATCCACCTATTTTGATAAGAAAATCTCTATCAAGTCCAAGAGCAAAAACTAAAAGCGAAAGTTCATCATCTTTAATATTTTTAAATAGAATTTTTCCTTCAAATTCAGAACCTTTTTCTATTTTTTCAATTTGTATTTTATGAGTACCTTGATAATTATCATCATATCCTTCGCTGTAAATCGAATTATAGAACTTATATCCCTTATGATATCCGTCATCATCAAAATAGCCATCAGAATTAGGATCAGGAGAAAACTGCTGTATTTTTTCTGTAATATTGATCTCAGCATTTTCCGAAACGAAATCAGAAAATGAAATTCTGCTCTTTAATGTCGGATCAATACTGCCGAACATATCACAAACTATACACCAATTATCGTAAAATTCACCATTCTTTTTTCCCTTAATACACTTTCCTTTATAATCTTCTCTTACCTTTATTATTTCCTTTTGATACGGAATGCATCCATCTGATACAGCACGACAGATATTTCTGATTACGCCTTTTACGGAAGAACCCGGAATAATGCATTTTCCATTGTGCTTCATTGTTTCATATGTAAATCCGTTTTTAGTTTCTGATACAAATCCACTTCCGACATAGAGTTCTTCTTCTACAATAAATTTAATTTTTAAGTATCCGCTTTTTCGGTTACGATCATCATGTGAATTTGAGTACCTGACATTCGGCTTAACAAATGGAACAAAATCAAAATTTTTAGGCATAGTTTTAATTTCCATTTCATTTTCCTCCGTTTCTGAGATACTCTATTACTTTATCAAAAGAATCAAATTCAGTTATTTTCGGCATAAGATTCTCATCGAATCCGTTATTGATCTTAATTCTGAAATCTTTTATTTTCATTCTGCCAAATCCTCTGCTTGTTTTACCGCCGAAGAATAATTCACCGTCATCCACAGCCATAAGTGCTTTGATAATCGTTTCAAGTTCATTTTCTTCATAATTAACAATTTTGAAGCC
Organism: Oscillospiraceae bacterium; assembly: GCA_045643005.1. Lineage (GTDB taxonomy): Bacteria > Bacillota > Clostridia > Oscillospirales > Ruminococcaceae > HUN007. Next base: position 2,284 of record JAZUJY010000158.1, read on the forward strand.
GGCATCAAATTCGCCTTTTTCTACGACCTGCATATTATTAAGTGAACTATTTGAAGCTGATTGTGAAATTTTATTTATAGCAGTACTGTTTCTGATCGAATCAACAACCGTACTCATATCAGCATAAGCATCATGGAAACTGACCTTACTTCTTAATGCAGTGTCTTTAACACGACCGAAAAGTTCTTCTACTTTATCAGTTTTGAAATAATCCTCTACATAAGTACGGATAACACCTTTGATACTACTGCCCGGTATTACAAAAACATTTTGTTCATTTTCTGTTGCACCCGTTAAAAATATCGAATCAGGAAGCGTAGGATTTGTTTTGCAGCTTTTACCAGATGATATCAATACAGGTCCGTCAGCACACAGCTTAAACTCTGCCACTGCCTCATTTTTTATCTTTCTAAACATAGGTCATTCCCCCTGTTTATCAAATCCGAACTTTTCTGCAAGAGATTCTTTTGTGATCTCATCAATATGGCAATTTTTAAGTCTTATTCTTCCCATGCCTCTTGATGTCTTGCCGCCAACAGCAATATAATCTCCGTCTATCAATGTACCTTCTATAAGTTTTATAATAAAATCAAGATACTTCATCTGCTGTTCATCAAGATTTTCAGCAATAAGCATAAAGTCAAATTCAGTTCCTTTAGGTATTACCTCAAAATCGTATTTAGCGCCTCTTTTTGCAGCACCTGTTTTCCTGTCTATTGCAACACCGTCACGTCTTTCATAATTACATTTTTCGCCGATAAAGAAGCAATCCTTGAACTGAAGTTTTCCGGCTATTTCTCTGCCGCCGAAAATCCTGCACACATCGCAGCTTTTCTCATAAAGCAGAGCGGCTTTTTTATAGCCATCCTTATTTTTATCTTTATTTATTATCTTTGCATCTTCGTTTGTTATACAAGTTGGATCTTTTGTATTAAAGATATCGCAGACACGGATATTCTCATTATTCAATGACCTTAAAACAGCTTCAAATTTACTTCTTACAACACCCTTTATTGATGAACCCGGAATAACAGGATTTCCATTATTGTCTTTAAGGACAGAAGAATCGACATCATTAGGATTAAGTGTATTTTTAGCAGATGCACCTATATGAACAGGGTCAACTGCCTCAAGAATACCTTTAACGATAGTTTTATTCTCAAATTTATTATAAAGCATTTTTACTCTCCTTTTTCATCAAGACTTGTCCAGATTCTTGCCTGCCAGTAAAGATATCCGAAAAAGGCTTCAAGACTTTTCAGCACTTCTTCATCTTCTTTTTCATACTCCTGTATCTTCTTCATTTTTTCTATTACAATATTACCGAATCTTTTATTTTCGCAAAAAACAGCCCATGATTCATCGTTATTATTCTTGATGCTTTTTGCAGTATTGTACTTTATCAGGAGTTCAATTTCTTCATAGCATTCAGCTGAATGGCATATCGAAGCAAGTTCACGAAACTGATTATTACCGATTTTACCGCTATTTTCATTCTCTGAAAAAAGGGACCTTTTTTTATTGCCGATATCACTGCCGATTTCCTTGACCAGATCAATAATTTCTTTTTTAGTCATCATTTTTAGTTACCCCCAGTTTATGAAGTTTGCAGCATACACTTATTTCACCAAAGCCATTGATCGTATCTTTTCCGACACCTGTTGATTTGATCTTAATAAGTTCATCAAAAGCATCTCTGTCATTTTTCTTATACGAAATAAGAAACGAAGTACCTTTCAGAGTAAGAATTTCAGGACGTTCTTTTTCCCAGTTACCCCATTCAGCAGAGGTATCGAACCCCTTATAGAATGTATTTTCAGCAAAAACCTTTTCAAGTTTCAGTTTTGAATTTACACCAAATACTTTATCCTGCCATAACTGCATATATTCTCTATTGGTTCTGACTTTTTTGAAACTGTCTCCGAAATCAAATTTTGCATCAGATAACAGCAACAGCGGAACATATGTCCTTCCGCTTACAGTAATACCGGCGAATTTTTCATTGAATTCTGAAATATCCTTTTCCATATCGGTTTCTTCATATTTACCGATCTCTTTTATTACCAGCTTACCGAATCCTGATGAAGAATACTTTCCGACATAAACTATTTTTCCTTCACTCAGCATACCGGTATCCTTATCATCAATATATGCTGTAAACAGTTGTCCTTTTTTTATTGCATTCACCGAAAACAAAGAACCATCAAGTACGGTTTTTGAGTTATAATTTATTGCTGTATGTACGGAAACGCTTTTTTTTACTTTTACGGATCTAAACTTGTTTTCAGAAACATTTACAAATCCTTTCAGATTTTCCATACGTCTGATTTTTCCCGTACATTCACTGCACGATATTCTGCCGCTGTCAATAATTGTATCCTGTAAAGAATGATCTGTTCCGCATTTTTTACACACACGGGTCGTAAATGGCGCAGGAATGCTTCCTTCAGGATATGCAAATGAAAAAGTCATTTCGCCGAACTTTTCACATATTTCCTTTTTAGAACAGCTCAAACATTTTCCGTTTTTGTCTTTAAGTTCTATCCAGTTATTTCTGCTGTTTTCTGATGAATATGTATCATAAAGCGGACATTCAAGAAGAATATCAGATACAAATCCTGCCCTTAGTACAGAACCTCTTATGAAATTTTCAGATTCAAGGAAATTAGTAACAGTTCTTGTACCTCCGGTCATTACATCACTAAGCAATTCAAATACAATTTTCTTTTTCAAGCTTCTTCCACCTCGATATCAACAAATCCAAGTCCTCTGCTTTTACCAAGTCCGATGCAATCTATATTCTGTATAGATGCTTTAAAAAACTTCTCATATTCTCCATCCTGATCGACAGGATAATATACTGTTATCTGACCGGTAAAAACCACATTATCACCATTTGAATCAAAATTTGATACGACCTCAGAAAAGACCAGAGCACCGTCATTTACTTTCCTTAAATATCTGTTGACTGACACATTTGTCCTTATATCAGTTTTCATTTTCTGATCACTTTCAAGATTATCAAATATAATGCGTGATCTTTGAAATCCTGCTTTTCCAAACAAAGTACAAGTCATACATCTGCACGGTTTTTCAGCAGATTCCTTACTGTTACACTTTTCATTCCTGTAAGTATTTATAAGCATTTCAAAGTTATTTCTTACAAGACCTTTAAACAATGTAGCCGGGATAAATGGCTTATTATCAGATCTTACCGTTATTCTTTTTCCGTCTGAAGAAACGCCCCCATTAATATGCATCGGAGAAAGTAATTTCACTTTCACATCATACACTTTTTTCATTTGCTTTCTCCTTTCACTGCATACTCAAGCAGATTTATCAGATCATCCCAGATATAACAGTGGCTGCCTTCATCGTCAATATAATAGCCCTGATATTCATCATCTGTCTTATATCCGGATATTTCAGGCAGCCTGATCACTCCGGTAACTGCATCTGTTTTTCTATCAGTTATTTTGAACTTGGCATTCATATACTGAAAGAAAAGTGATGCTTCTTCATAGCTTTCTGCATTTTCAAATGCATCAGAAAGATTTCTTATTCTTGAATTGGAAACGTTTTTTTCCTTTTCAATATAACCAGCAAATTTCAGTATATCATTTGCTGTCTGTATTGAATATGGGAGAAGTGTGTTTACAGCAGATGTTGTTGTATTAACTCTGCCTTCATTATCATTGTGAGAATCAAGGATAATAAATGACATACTTCCCTTATCATTCTCCATATTTTTGGATAAGCTCTTAGCTTCAGCCAGTTTTTCTTCAGCCGCTTCAAGAATTATCTTAACAGGTGTAGATGTTTTTGCGATTGCAATACCAACAGACATAGTTGAAGAACCGGCACCGTACTCTTTATCAAAAATTTCATAATACTTCTCTATAAGGTACTTTGAAAACATTATTGCCTTTTTAGCGGGCACGATCACAAAAACATCATCTCCGCCAAGACCTACAATTTCAAAGTTAGTAATTCCAGCCGCTCCCATTGCATCAAATACAGATTCATTTGCAGCAGTTTTTACAGTATCACTGAATTTCATCATGTCAGTGATCGTTTCAAGCGTCTGAATAATACCGCCCATATTATTTCCATCGCCATATACTATTGCAATATGTTCTTTATCGATATCTTCAAGAGTTTTTACAGAATTGGCTTGTTTATTTGTATATTCATAATATTCATCAAGATATTTTCTATTTTTTACAGCATTGCCAATGATATTCTTATGCAGACATCCTGCACATATCGGTGTGTTATCATGAGAGATATTCTTATATAACGCAATTCTCTTTCCGCAGTTTTTGCAGGTTTCCTTTGATTTGAGACGCTCCTTTTCAATATCTACTTTGATCTGGTCGATTACTATATCATCTATTTCCGACTCTGATTCAATGCTGTCAATAATTTTGAGTTTCTTTCTCTCATTAAGTTCACTTTCATTTTCGGAAATAATTCTTTTATATTCCTTGCCAAGCAAAAGAGAAAGCTTTATCGGTCGGCTTATGCAATAAGCAATATTAGCACTTATAAGATACTTTTGCGCTGTTTCTTCGAGCTTTAGTGCATAATTCTCATCTGTATTTCCCGGCACAAGAGCAAATATATTTCCGCCGCCGCAATAGATAATACATGATTCATTAAAATCCGACTTTATCACATCCGGAACAACAGTTTCTTCCACATGAGTAAGAAGAACACTGGCACCTCTTATATCCTTCAGCGTGTTGTTTTCAAGATAATAACCTTTTATCTTATATGATCCGCCTTTAAGTATACAAACATCTATATCTTTTTTTAACTCTTCCTTGCCTTTACTATTCATATACTCTACGGCATTTTCAGCATACTTTTTTGAACCGATATCATCTTCTCCGGTTTTTAAATACAAATATTCAAGGCATTCTTTTAGTCTTTTGTCGTATTCTTTAGTCAAAGTAAACACTTCCTCTCGTGTATCCGAAATTAATATAGCAATTATATCACAAAACTATATTTATGTCAACAAAATATTATATACAAACACATATATGGCGCACATCATCGGTCAATACCAACAACGTGCGCCTATACTTCGTAGCATTCTGTTGTTTTCATACTGTATCTTTTTTCACTTCCTTACTGAGTTGAATGGCTGATTTCAATGAATAATTACAGGGTTGGGAAAATGCACTCTGATTCGCATGGTTATTTCACTTCCCTTCTGTTTGATTTTTCTGTATTGTTTATCGTCTTACACTTTATAATAGATTTACAAACCGTCAAATTAAGTGATACAGAAAAAATAATATAAATTTCTCAAAAGCTCTTTACAAATCGCATTTGATATGGTATAATGTACACAGCCAAAGGGCTTTTGAAACAGCGGCAACAGGGTCTCGGTCTG
>JAZUJY010000159.1:0-2441 GCA_045643005.1 Oscillospiraceae bacterium
GTGCGGCAGAAACGCAGTCAGATTTTTCGTCAGATTGCATAGAAATTTCGCAGGCATACTGTCGTATGTCAAGGAATTTCTGTGTGATATGACGGAAAATATGCAAGTTTATGACGTACAAAGTCGTCAGACGTGCTTTGTGCGGTGTTGCCTTAAAGGATATACACCTAATTAAATACTGTATTCATTTATTAAATACGATGTTTCAATAAAAGCAATAAATTCCATCAAAAAAAAGCATATTACGTAATAGATAATGATAATCCTTGGTATTTTTTTGCCTTTAGGCATAATAAGTATTGATAATAACATAAAAATAGAAATAATAATAAAAAGTATTATATTTCTATCCATAAACCACCAAGTTTTATCCCAAAAAAAGTTGAATAGTCCGCTTCCATTTTCACCATTATATTTTGTTTCAAAATATTCTAATTTCTTATATTCATTGTTATACAAGTTGTAGTACCAGAAGATCACAATAATTTTTATATTACCTAAAAAATAAATAATTGTTGCGATAACATTGCTTATTATGAGAATTATATTCAGGATTTTTTGGTTTTTTGTCATATAATCACCTCAGTATTAATAGCATTTATCAGAAAAATTCTTTTGAATAAGTTTTTCATCATTAACATCATTCATATTCAATATATCCTAACATATTTTTCCATAATAGTTTCATATTCTTTTAATTTAACCATTAAATTTTGAACATCTTCTATCGTATTGCATTTATGTAACTTAACATTACGAATTTCAATTATTGCTTTTTTTGCTTTAACTAACGGGTGATTTACATCATTTTCATTAAAGTCTGGCGTTTTACAAGCAAATCGACAATATGCACCACATAAGTCAGCTATTTTCTCTTCTGCCATATATATAATCACATTTTTCTAAAGCCATAATGTATACCTCCGTTTAGTGTGTCACCGTGACACACTCATTTTTCTATATCATTATTTTTCTGAATTTTCTGAGAAGGAATGTTCTTGTTTATCTCATCAGCTTTGTTTGAAAAAGCTTTCTGAGCTGAACGTGAAAATAAGGAAGGTTTGGTTTCTGCTTTGGAAATTTCCTTTGAACGTCCATTGAGAACGCTATCCAATATTCCTTTAGGATTAAGTTCTGGAGTTTTGTTCATATCGTAAAGACATTCTTTCTGACGGTTATAAATAAGGATATTTGACATTATAATAAAAGAGGCTAAAAAGCCTCTTTTTAAGAAAAAATTTGAAACCGATAATTTGTTTTCTACTCTGCGTATCGGGATGCCGAGATAAAAAGAAACCGATAATTTGTTTTCCACTCTGCGTATCGGGATGCCGAGAGAAATTTGATACTATTATTATATCAGATATTTTCTGAAAAGTCAACTTTTTATGATTTAAAATATACATTCATAATATTTTTCAGAATCAATAAATCTGTCAAGCTCAGTAATTTTATGAGCATCAAGTCCAATAATAACCTTTTGAGATTTTGGCACAAGCTTCCAAAATTCAGGTCTGAAATATCCGTCATAGATAAAACTGCTCAGATTTTTTTCAAGTACCACATTGTTTTCGGCGGCTGAACGTATAATTCTTTCAGAAAGCTCTGACATTTTTTCATTCCAGTTTCCTGCATATCTGAAAATTCTATCAGGGTGAGCACATACACTGAACATTCCTGTTTTCATCGCTTGAATTATTGCCTCACCGCAGCCTTCCATTTCACTTGAATGCCATTCTTCTTTTGAAAGTGTATAGTTATAATTGCCGTCACTCATTTCATAGAGATGCTGTCCGAGGAGAAGAATATCAATATCAGGATTATTGTATAGCTCCTTATAATAATCATAAAATGAAGGCAGATATTCAGCTTCAAGACCTATATTTACATTTATGATACCATTATATTTATCTTTAAGTTTTTTCAGAGTATCTATATATTCAGAAAGCTGTGCGTATGACATTCTCATATTTATTTCATCGCCCGGAAAAGGAATGTGGTCAGTAAAACAAATATCTTCTGCTCCAAGCTCAACCGAGCGTTTTATATATTCTTCATCTGAAACCATTTCAGCGTGTTTGCATCTGAACGAATGAACGTGAAAAATTGTTTTTACGTTATAGTTGATTTCCTTCATTTTTATTCGCCTCTTTTTTTATGCCGCAGTATATACTCTCGTTTAGTGTGTCACGGTGACACACTCATTTTTCTATATCATTATTTTTCTGAATTTTCTGAGAAGGAATGTTCTTGTTTATCTCATCAGCTTTGTTTGAAAAAGCTTTCTGATCTGAACGTGAAAATGCCGAACTTCGTAAAGCAAATGACATTCTCAAGGATGCAAATTACTGTCTATTTGGTCACTGCAATAATTAAATGTTCCCATATTTACAAAATTATACTACTTCTGTCGATAATTCATAAAAATAGCAGTAAATAAC
>JAZUJY010000160.1:0-2710 GCA_045643005.1 Oscillospiraceae bacterium
AAAGGGGAATCAGATATGAAAAAGTATTCAAAGAAAAAATATGCCGCTCTTATATCAGCCATTTCTATTGCCGCAGGTTCAGGCGGCGTAGTTTCAAGCGCTGAAGACAACGTTCCTGTCATAAATGACGAAACAGCCTCACTGCTCTATATTGCTGAAAATCCTAATCTTATGGATTTTGACGGCAGCGGCAGTTTTGATACATATGATGCTTATGCTGTATATGCATATCTTCATGATAAGGCTGTTCTTACTGAGGAATGTGCCGAAAATATTGAAAAGAACGCTGATGTGAATAAAGACGGTGCTGTTGACGAAACAGACAGCGAGTTTATTTCTCGCTACTGCTATGATGAATATCTCATCAAAAATTTTGAGGCACAGGAATGGGATGTAAGTTCCTATCCTTATGGCTCTGATGATCTTGTAGCCGGATTTATCCAACAGCTTAATTCATTTGAAGAATCTGAATATAATGAATATTATGTTGCATATGCAGAAATGGAATATCTCCAATTTGCACGCAGCATTGATTTGGGAGAAATTGATCTTGATATCAATAATGACGGAAAAATTGACCTTTATGATCTGTATGACGTTTACTTATACAGTATCGCAAATAATGAAAACAGTTTCTTCAATTTAATAAACAGTGGAAATTTTGAAGATAGTGAAAAAATAGATATCAGTGCTGAAGAAATTGACAGAATATATGAAAAATGTAATCAAATAGTTTCTTACGATTTAGGTACTGATGAACTTGACCGCATTGCAAGATATATCCTCACACATAACGATATAACAGCAGAGGAGACTACAGCAGAATATTATACCAGACCTTATGGCAGTATAGAGATACTTGGTGAAAAGGTTGAGGAACAGTTCGTAAACTGTCTTATGAACTGGATGAAGGATTATGTCAAGGTCAATAGTAAATTTGACAAGTATGAGATAATGACAAGCGGTGATTTTGTTTACAGAAAGTACAGCGATCATGCTGAAATATGCGCTTACAGCGGAAACAGTAAAGAAATTGAGATACCTTCTGAAATTGACGGCTGTGCTGTAACGTCAATAGGTATTTTGGCATTCTGTAATAATGAAACTTTAAGAAATATTATTATTCCTGAAACCGTAACTGAAATACAGAGATCTGCTTTTGAGGGATGCAGTAACCTCGGAGATACTAGCTTCCCTGAAAACCTTAAAGTTATTGGTGAAAAGGCATTTGCCGGTTCAGGTCTTGAAAAAGTATGTATCCCGGACAGTGTAACTGAGGTGGGAGACTACGCCTTCTCCCAGTGCAGATCACTGTTGGAAGCAGTTTTACCTGAAAAGAACGTTAAGCTTGGAGAAGGCATTTTCTATGACGACTTTATTCTGAAAAAAGTAACCCTTCCTGATAAATGTGATTCGGTACCTTCTTATACTTTTGCGAGATGTTCAACACTTAAACAGGTAGTGATGCCGTCTGATGTAACCAAAATCGGAAGTTCTGCATTTTCATACTGCAAGGAGCTTGAATCAGTAAATTTACCTGACAGCATTCTGGTAATAGAAGATGATGCTTTCAATAGTTGTCATGCTTTGAGAAAGATAAATTTACCTGAATCGTTAAAGATGATCGGTGAAAATGCATTCTACGAATGTATAGCTCTGACTGAAATTACCGTTCCGGGAAGTGTTTCGGTTATTTCTTTAGGCGCTTTTTATGCCTGTGATGATCTTGCAAAGGTAGAGCTGAAAGAGGGAATAAAAAGCATCGAAAAGAATGCATTCTCGTTCAGCGCAGAATCAGTTACTATTCCGAAATCTGTCGAGACACTTTCTCTTGCGGCATTCACAAATGTCAAGACACTGAATGTATATGACGAGAATGGTGAATTGCGTTCCGTCGAGAATCCAAACATAAACAGTATAGTTGATCCGAAATCAACTGACTGGAAATCAGCCGGAAAAATGAACGAATCAATATCATGGATTTTGGATGATGATGGTACTCTTACAATAAGCGGTGAGGGTCAAATTCCGGATTATACAAATGGTCTGTACTCCGACTTTATGGAATATTCACCGTTCTGGTTCAACGATAATATAAAGAAAGTTATAATTGAAGAAGGCATTACAGGAACAGGTAATTATACCTTTTCAGGATGTAAGAATCTTAAAAGTGTTTCTCTGCCGAGTACGCTTAATAGTATTTCTATGGGCACATTTGCAGAAACAGGTCTTACAGAAGTAACTATTCCGAATGGTGTCAGAAATATCTATCAGGAAAGCTTTGAGAGCTGCGAAGATCTTAAAAAGGTCACTCTGCCTTACGGTCTCAAAATGATAGGCTTCTCTGCATTCAACTTGTGTAAATCACTTACAGAAATAAATATTCCTGAAACCGTTGATACTATTGGTGATTATGCTTTTGCTGACTGTCACAACCTTAAATCAATAAATATACCTGACAAGGTTGACTGTATCTATTTCAGAACTTTCATGAACTGTTTCGAACTTGAAGACATCACATTCGGAAAAGGTATCACTCAAATCGGAAAAGGTGCACTCAATAATACAAAATGGCTTGCTGACCGAAAAGCGGAAAGCGGTATGGTTATCGTAAATAATATTCTTATTGACGGCAAGGAATGTACCGGAAATGTCATTATTCCTGATGGTGTTAAGTGCATTGCTGAGGGTGCTTTTGAGGGAAGCCAGA
>JAZUJY010000161.1:0-15200 GCA_045643005.1 Oscillospiraceae bacterium
TTTTTTCAAAGCTCTGCTTTTAACAAGCAGAGGCGATTCGTAGAATCGGTTCCCGCTCAGTCGGAGATTGTACTCCGACTGTTTGGTCAGATAGAACCCGCCGCCTGCAGAGGCGGGGGATATCCTCTGTGTTGTTATACATATCGACATAATTTCCAAACTAAGACACATAATCAACACACATGCCAAGTCTTTTCAAAGGATCTTTATTCGTTATCGTTGTACTTTTTGCACAAAAACATGTATAACATATTGCTTATATGACGAAATATTCAAAAGTTTTCAACTTTTCTATTTAAATTTTAGAAATGCGTCCGTATTATTATATTAGTGGGATAAATATACAGTCAGGGAAGACTTCATATTTATCCGAAAATAAAACGAGAGGAATATTAATGATTAAACCAAGGGGGATTTTAAACATGGATGTTTATTATGCAAAAAACGGAAATGAAGAAAATACATTTTTAGTTACTGAAAAGTATTTCTTCGACAAATATGAATGTCTTCAGTATGACGACTCTGATGAGAATTATCGTTTCATTTCCGAAGTGATGGCAGCATGCGGATACTATGAGATCACGGAAAACGAATACGAGCCTATCGACGGAAATTTTGACGAAGAAAAACTCGTCTCAGATTTAGCTCAAAAAGGCATAAACATGATCAGATTTCCTGATTCATATTACGACAGGATCTGCGGTTAAATTTTTTTTTAAACAACATCTAAAATCAACGGGCGGAGAGTGTTTACCTCTCCGCCCATTGATTTTCCCCATTTTTTAATATATAATGATAACATGCAAACGCAAATGTGCCTGCAAAGGTGCAGAGCGACCGCAAAGCCCTGCATTTACCCAAGCGGCTCCGATCACGCCCCCTTTTATCAAAAACAATAAATATTACAATCATAATAACGAGGAAAAAAATGAACACATCAAAAGAATACTATTACAACCTTCTCACCAAAGATCAGCAAAAAGCCTACTATGCCATAAAAGACGGCCTTCTTTCATTAAAAGACTCCTTTCAGGTCCCAATGCTTTCTCAGCAGGAATACATCGATATCTACTTTCTGATACGCCTTGACCACCCTGAAATATTCTGGTCCGTCACATTCGGCTATCAATACTACAGCAACTCCTCCATGGTCGAACTAAAACCCAAATACTTCTTCACAAAAGACAAGATCCGCGATCACAAGAAAGCCATGGAATCAAGAATAAAAAAACTCGCCCTTCAGGCATCAAACCTTGATGAAAAAGGAAAAGAGCTCTTCATACACGACTTCATCTGCAATAATGTCAAATACGACAAGCTGAAAAAAGAGTATTCCCATGAGATAATCGGCGCACTCGGAAACGGCGTCGCTGTATGTGAAGGTATCTCAAAGGCTGTAAAAATACTCTGTGACGAACTCGGCATATGGTGTATCATAGTCATATCCGACTCAAACCCTGAAAAAGGCATCAAATACCGCCATGCATGGAATCTCATAAAAATAAACGGACAATACTATCATCTCGATGCCACTTTTGACAACACACTTTCAAAAAATGAAATAATAAGACATGATTATGTAAATCTGTCAGACAAAAAGATCTTCAGAGACCACGAACCATCCATATGGAAGATCCCTGAATGCACCGACAACGATAAATTTTTCTATAAAGAAAACAAGATCTCATGGACAACACCTGATGAGGTCAGAAACAGAACAAAGCAGGCAATAAGAAAAGACAAGCCTCTCCTTTTCCACTGGCGAGGAGGATACCTGACAAATGAAATTATAAACGATCTTCTGGACATATTCGACTCAGAAGCATCTCAAAAAGGAAAAACCGCCCATTCATCGATCAACCTCGCACAGGCGGTATTCTGTGTCCGCTTCACCCACGACGCAAAGCAGCAGGACATAGAAATTGAAATCGCAAATGAAGGCGAGCTGTACGACACTGAAGAAATATGAGTAAAAAAAGCATGTATGATCATAAAAAATCATACATGCTTTTTTCCCGGATACTTTACCGGAAATTAAGAGGATTGTTTTCCCATCTATGGAATAGTATATTAATAAGACTAAGACGAATTTTTTTCACAAAAAAGGGAGTGGTGGCATTACTCCCTTCTGTGAAAATAAATATATTAATAAGAAGTGAGATGATATCTGATTTTTGCTTTCTATATATACAGACCGCATTTATTAAAAAAAATTACAGAAAAATTATTTTTTATATTTATATTTATTTTTATTGTAAAGGTCAAAGCAGGAATGGCTGCCGAAACTTGCGAACCGTTTTTGCCAATACGATAAAAAGCAGTCATTCCTTATCCTGACACTGTATCAAAAAACGATCAGAGAATTATTTTTTCTCTCTTCACTTATACAGACCGTAAAACACTTAAAATATTACAGTAAAAAAAATATTTTTTTATTTCACTCTGCTTTGAACTCACAAAGGAAATTCGAATAATTGCTGTGTTGCCGTAATAACACAAAAACAGCCTGCCGTTATTTAAAACAGCAGGCTTTCCTGATAATTAAATTATATTATATCCAATAAATTATATTTTAATTTTTCCGTCGATCTTGATCGTTATCTTGATCTTTGGATCTTCCTTTGATCCTTCATTCTTTTCTTCCTTCAGATCTTCTTTCTTTTCAGGTTCATCCTTTTTAGTATAAGCTTCTGCAGCCTGTGAGTAGAGATACAGTGCTTTCATTGCATCCTTGTTTGCTTCATCTGTCTTGTCGCTGTTTAATACAGCAAAAGCGTAGCTGAGTGCAGATACATTTATGTCACAGTTTTCATCAACCTTAACATCAAATGTTTTTCCAAGGTTACCTGCTGAAATATTTGCTATTTCGATATATTTCATGTCTTTTCCGGCATCTTTAAGATCCTGTGCCTTTCCGTCAACAGTCATTGAAGAACCAAGCTTTTCAAGATCTCCGCTGAAATAAAGACGAATGGATGTTTCTGATTTTAACAGAAGTGACATCTGAACAGATACGCCTTCAGGCATATTCTGATAATTCATGCTGAATTTCTGGAGTTCATCAGCTGAAACTGCTTCGCTGATGCAGCGGGCTTCAAGATCTTCAGTGTTATAATCGAAAAGCTTCTGAGAAAAATATCCGTAATCTGATATTGCATTTATAAGTGCTGAGAGCTTAGGATCAGGATTTCCTGCATTAAGCTTTTCAAAATATTTTTCAACTGAATATGAATATTCATTATTACTGAATACCTTGCCCTTGGTATCGCTGAGCTTCTGCTGAACAGAACCGTCAAATACGCTGACAGTAATGTCATCGTTCATTTCCTTCGCACTTACATAGCATGTAAATTTGAACCAGTCGTTTTTATCATCATATTTTCCTTCTTTTACAGAAATATTTTCTGTTTTGCCGCTGTGATCAAAGCAAACGAAAGCGTCTTCTGAGTTCTGTAAGCTTTCAGGAAGCTTTACAAAGAAATTCATGCCGATATTGCCTTCAAGAGAAGCAGATACACCTGCAAGCTGAGCAGGCTGTGATGACTGAGGATTGCTCATTATCAGCAAAGGTCTGCTGTCATCTGCTGCAAATACAGCTGTATCAATATTTTTTCCACATGCTCCTGCAAGACATACTGCCAGAACGCCTGCAAATAATCTTTTCTTATTCAGTGTCCTCATAATAATACTCCTTCAATTTAAATATTTTAAAAAATAATAAATTTATCCCCTAAAATATTGTCCCCCTCATGTACAGAATTTTTTCGTCATACACATCCTGTAATACATGAAAGTGTTGTATTAATAATTCTGTTATCCACTATAACAATTAGTATTATATCACAAGTAATAACAATTAGAAAGAGCATTTTATAAATAATTTTCAAAAAATATAAAATTGATAACATATATCAAAACTTAAATACTTTTAATAATGTTAAACAAGCAATTTGCAAATAAAATATACTGTTAATCAAAAAGGTTTACTCATCTATCGCACCAATACTCTTCAGTTTCTCAACTATCTTAGCGATATCTTTCATAACTACTTCTTTTGTTGCGTCCTCATAGCGTTCAAGCATCATGTCAGCTATCTTTTCCTCTGTGGTATCTTCCTGAAGACACCCTATGATAAAAGCTGATGTCGGATTTGTTCTTACAAATCCGCTGAAATTTTCTCCGCTGGCATCTATTAAGATCTTTTCACCCTGAGATTCGTGAATAAGAAATGTATCTTTTAATTTCATCGCAAGTTATCCTTTCATTCCGTTATATGCAACCTCAGCAGACGAAACGTCCATGTTGCATCCAAGCCTGTAAAGTTCTGTTTTTTCAGAAAAACGGTCTATCAGCTTCAGGACTTCTGCCATCATCGAAGGATTTTTTGGTCTGTAGGTCTGCTGGAGAAGTATGTTGTAGCAATCCTTTACAGATATTTTTTCGATATGATTGGTTTCGCTTCTTGTAAGAACACATACAGCCTTCAGAGGCACGCTTGTGTTAGTGTTCAGATGATGCTTTCCATCCCACGGTGTACCGTATACTACTGCTTCTTTGTCGGTAATTCTGATGAGAGGCTTGTCATCATTTATCATTACTGCCCTCTCGCCGAACAGCTTTCGCCAGTTCGCAGTATGAGTTGATTTTCCGGTTCCGCTTTTGGCTGTAAACAGAAATGCTTTTCCATCGACCGCGATCACCGATCCATGAAAAAGTATTGTATCCTCAAAAAGTAAGATCTCTGACATTTTTCTGTAAACAGCAAGTGATTCTATATAATCGTCTTCAAAATGATAACATCTGCCTTTTTCTTTTAGATGGGTCTTTTCGCTGATCACCTGTTCTTTTTCTATATCATCTGAAGAAATGATTATTGAATGATCTGCAGGAAGATCCGTCTTATAGTCAGCACACATTTTATGCGTATACTCATAAAATGTTGTCATTTCAAAAACTTTATCAGCTATTTTATACTTTTTTGTTACTATTATTCTCATTCCTTATTTATTAAATTTATCCGCGTTTGGATATAAAGAAATCCTGTATAAAATCAATTATACAGGATTTCCCGTCTGATTATATTTCGTCAATTGGTCCGCTTGAAGTAATGATATCTTCTGTTTCGAAATCAACAACTTCAATTTCAGCATTTATATATTTCATTTTATACCCTCCCCTCACATAAATTAAATATAATGCTTAATAAAAAACATTTATATTATAATTTTATATCTATTATAACATCTGTTGTGCCACATAAGTGCCACATTTTTTTATTAATATAACTATTCTTTTTTCTGATACGCGAAAACAACTCTTTCATAAAATATACCGAAGCCTGAAAGACTCCGGTATATTTGTTATTTGTTATTTGGTATTCGTTATTTGTTCAACACTTTTAATTATCAAAAGCGCCACTTCTAATTACATGTGTATATATTTCATGTTTAAGTCCGTACTTATCCTCAACTATGATATAGCCGATTACTGAACCGTTTTCCACTTTTGTACGCTCTGCATCGTTCATCGCAAGTGTGTATGTACCTGCTCCTCCTGTATTTGTGGTACGTAATACATCTTTATCATCAAGCGTTGTGCCCATGTTCAGCAATCCTTCTTTGTTGTACAGTGCTCCTCTTGTCTTGATACTGTATCCTTCTCCTGCTGTTATATTGAACACAAATTCTTCTCTGAACGGCTTTGCTCTACTTGGATCATATGATGCAACAGCATAACCAGGGTCAGCCGGCTCTATTGAACAGTTGCTTTCTACTTCTGCCCTTGCGATTTTCATAAATGAATTTGATACTACATCTGAATATATTATATATTCATTTGTTCCGTCTGTTATTTTTGCATAACATCTTGCTGAAGTAGTATCTTCAAGAGCTCCCGTCTTGTTCATTTTCAGTGTGTAGCTTGTTATTTTTCCGTCTGCCTTATTTGATGTCTTATTATTGGCTGCTGTCTCATATGTCAGATCATCACCAATGGTTCCGCTCTTGTCGTACAGTGCTCCGTATTCTGTTACTTTGAAGCCGTCAGGTGTTTCTATGTCGAACTTGTATACTACCTTATACTTTCCGTCTTCTTTTACAGCTGTTACAGGCTGTGCTGTGATCTGTCCGTAATCCTCTGCTGATGATGATGCTTCTGCGTAGCTGTAGGTTGACACATTTGAATATCTTTCATAGTTATTGCCTGCTTTGTCTGCTAAAATTACATATCCTATTGCTGATGTTTCAGCTGACATCTCATCGCCCGCATTCAATATCAAACCATAGCTTCCGTTGTATCCTGTTGTTCTGATTGTATAATTTGAAGTATCGGTGAGTTTTGTTCCTGCTGCCAGTGCTCCTGTTTTGCTGTAAATTGCTCCGTACTGTACTACTTCCAGACCTTCAGGTATCTCAGGCATCTCAAAGTTATATTTTACTTTGTAATTTCCTCCTGCATATACAGGTTCTGCTTTGGTCATCAGTACTGACAGATCATCTTCTTTCACTGCTTCCCATGTTACTTCAACTTCTCCTTTGTAGTTTCCGGTTCCCACTACATTGAATGTTTTTTCTCCCTTGAGTCTGGTTCTGTCATCTCCTGAGAATATGTAATCTTTTTTTGCTTCAAGCAGATCACCCATACTGGTTACTGTCAAAGTCGGAACGGCCCAGCCTTCATCAGGGATAAATACTCGGTAATTTTTGAGTGTTACATCTTCTTCAAGTATCTCTCTTGGTGTTACTTCAAATGTATCCTTGCTGAGTTTAAAATCATAGTTCGGATCTGTCAGTGTGCATACCAGTTCATATGTTTTTGCTGACACTGCTTCTTCTCCGAATGATATCATTACTCCTCCTGTGGTATTGCCCTCATAATCTTCTGCATCCACATCACAGATTCCTTCAAGTGTATATGTGATTGCCGGGATTTCATCTCTGTATACTGCTGTTGTTGTTTCTTCATCAACAATTACATTTACTTCTTTTCTGTCTATGGTGTATTCGAAAACGTAATCCGGAATATTTATATTTGGTGCTGTTACTGATACCACAACTGCGTAATCGCCTGCATCTGTCGGAGCTGATGAAAGCGCCTCACTTTCATCAAGTTCATCAGGGTTAAAGTCATCATCATCGATGTAGTATGTATATTCAATTACTGCATCAGACGGCAGTGATACTTCATCGTTTCTTGATACTACTTCAAATTCTGCAGCTGTTCCGTCATATTCCTTGCTGTTTCCGCCTGTCTCTTCTGCATCTGTCATATGAACTTCTATGTCCATATCCTCAGGTGAAATACTCCAGTCAAGTGTTACAAATCCGGTCCAGTTGCCTGTTCCGTAAAGTTCATAATTTCCTGCAAATTCCACCATATATGTTCCTGCTTTGACTGCATTTGTTCTTCCGCCCTGTTCAAAATCTTCAGATGAAAATACTTCATATCCATCCGGAGAGTAGGTCGGATCGATTCCAAATGACACTTCCTTTTTCGTACCGTCATATTCATAGCTGGTTTTTTCGGAATCAAATCCGTCATTTCCATACAGCTTAAACATACTGGATGTTATTTGTTTCGGTTCGACTGTCAAATATACAGGGGAGCTGTCAAGTACAAAAGTATAGTTTTTCAGATTTGCATATATTGCATCCGCTGACAGCACCAGCTGATATTTTCCCGCGTTATTTGATGTTCCTTCCTGAACTCCATCCAATGAAAATCCGCTTGCTTTTACAAGTGACGAACAATATTCAGCATAGTCATCTTCGGATTCAATTTGTTCCGGAAGTACTCCCTTTAAATCTTCAAATGTCATTCCTTCAAGATCACATTCAAACTTAAGCGGATTTGTATCACCATACGTAATAGACATATTCTTAGGTGGTAATACTGTTACTTCCTTCTTGTTGATCTTATATACAAAATCCTCTGTTTCAGCATCATTGTAATTTGTTCCGTCTTTATAGAAGGCCTTTACAATATATTTTCCTGCATCTTTCGGCTTGTCGATTTCTTCACCGGTGCTGTATGAATAGTATTTATATGTTACTTTATCCTCATCTCCGGTCGGACATCCGCTGACACCGATGAAATATTCATTTCCGTATGTATAACTTTCCTGTGAGTTTATACGGAAGTTTGTCAGATCTGCCTTTTCGATCGTCCATGTGCCGCTGTATGATCCGCAGTAGTTCAGTGAACTGTTCTTTGCTGTCAGAGTAAACTCATATTCTCCTGCATTTGTCTGCTGTGTAAATGATATTGTATAATCATCAGAAGATACTTCTTCTCCTGTTGCAGGGTTTATAACTGTGACTTCAGGTCTCTGACTTTCTCCGTTATATGTTAATGGAGATACTGTCACTTCGCATTTATCCAGCGGTCTCTTTTCATAACTTACATCCTTTGAAAGTGAATATCTTGTTACTCCGCCGGTCTTATCAGTCATAATGATCTGTGCTGATATATTGTATACGCCATATTTTGTTGGTACTTCTGATGCCACTGCATCACCTGTTGAATATGTTACCATACCCGCTTTCAGCGTCTCACCATTGCAAAGATTTTCCGGCATCAGTATTACTTCCGGAACCGGTTTAACACCATAATACACTGTATCATCTATTTGGAGCTTTGCAAGTTCAATATAATCCATATCTTCTTCATTAAGACATCTGCATACCAACGTTGCTTTTGAATTTATATCATCAGAATTCTTGTTATCTGTGTAATATCCATACACATGTTTGTGTGTTGCAATGTATAATTTACTTAAAACATCATCGTCAAGTTTAGTGCAGTCTATATTATACTGATATATTTTTTCATTCTTATCAAAAGTTTCTGTTGCACGTAAAGCCGGATCAAAATCTATTTTTTCCGTTGAATAAATTTCTATTTTGCTGTTTCCAAACGGAATACATCCATCATAATCATCAGAATGGAAATAATCATCCTCACCATCGATATAAATATCTTCAATACCATTTATCTGTGATAAATTAATTCCACTTTCTATCACTCTTATGAAGTTTATCGGAGTTGAAATTCCATCAAAATCAAGGAAACCGTTGTCTTCACTTATGCGTATCACACTGCTGCCTGCATTATTAATAATACCTGTCTTATATAATGAAGATATTCCGTCAAACGGATATTCTCCGTCAATAATTCCTGAACCGAGACATGTTCTTATATAACGCCATTTTGAATTTTTCATATGATAACATTTATTTTTAAAAACGTCATCATATACAGGCAGCCAAGGAATGACTCCGTCTTCAACTCCAACTATACCCTCTACCCAAACAGGGAAATAGCTGTCAAGCTTATCAATATCAAGATATTTTTCTTTATCATCGATAGCAAAAAAGCTATCAACAAAATCTGATGCATAAAGATATTCAGTTGCAAAATAATAATTTTTAACACCTTCAATGTCCTCGCTGCCAAGGAAATACAACTTGCCTTCCACAAAATCCATATATTGGAAATATTCCTCAGCCAGACTCTCCGGATCAATCTCAGTACACTCACCGTCTACCCATATACAGCATTTTTGGTCTGTATCATTAAGAAAAGAAACATCAGGTGAATTGGCTACAGTTGTTCCTACAGTATATTCTTCACATTTTGAAGCAGCTATACCGAACACCGGCTTTAATTTATCATTATATCCTTCATCTTCATAATAAGAATAACGACAGTCTTTGTTGTCAGGATCTAACAATCCACCTTGACTATACGAGAACCATCCTATAAAATTATCTCTGTCACTGTATTTTTTATTTAAATATTCGAATAATTCTTCCGGGAACGGTTCTGCTGCATTTACTTCATAATAGGTTTCATTGTCACCATATTCATCATAGATTTCGAAGTAACAGATATCACCAAGAACCATTTCGCTTCCATTGTATATATCATCAATTCTAAAAGAATATAACCAACTTCCATCATAAGAACCCACACATTTACTTTCTCTTACAAATTTACCGTTGTTCATATATTCATATGAGCAATATGAAAGCAAATAATCAAATGGCGAATTATCTCCATGAATCTTTATTACACCATTTTCATCGGCAAATATCCAGTCATTTATTTCTTTGCAGACTGACTCTCCATAACTGATGTCAGACTCATCGTCAAATACAAACGGAACCATTACTTCTCCAATTCCGTAAAATGTCATATTATTAATGTCACTATCACCGTCAATGAAGATGCCTGTTTTACCTTTATTAATATATTCAATGAACGCTGGAGAAAAATGATCGGTATCGGTAAAAAGCGGATCATCTTTTTCCAAAACTAATCCTTCAAGATCACTCTTACGATAACCAACAGCAAAATAATCTGTTCCATCTTTTTGACCAAGGTATACCAGCGAATAGCTATAGTCCATTTTACCGGACATACTCTCTCCAGGGGCAAGATCATAAATATCTTCATTCACACCATTGAATACAATAACCGGTCTGGTTTTTTCAACATCATTTATGATATCTGATACACGTAAATCAACACAAACGCCTACATTGCTTTCAGCCTGATTGTTAAATTTTGAAAGCTTATAAGCACCAAATGCATAATAGTTCTCATTATCTTCTAATTCAAGATTTTCTTTCAGGAAATCTTCTTTTTCATAATTAACCCAGCCTTCAAAAGAACGAAGCTCACCGTTGTTTTCAGGAGCATAGTTCATCATCTCTTCAAAATCAGTTTCAGATAATTTTTCTCCTACATCCAGCACATATGCTTTGGAGAAATTATTCTCTGCATCTATAAAACGTACTTCATATTTAGTTGTAATTTCGACACGTTCAGACTTAATATCCTTATTGTCATCTGAAGCAGCCACAAGCTCATATGTTGTTCCGCCAAGAAGATTTGTAAATTCAACTGTTCCGTTTACAGGTGCTATATAACTTGTAATATCATCAAGTGCGTATTTGAAACCTTCTCTAAGATTTTCAATCTTTATGGTACTTCCTGTAGCTGTGATGCTAACAGGTTTTTCTTTATCTTCTGGTATTAATGGATCAATAAAAGTATATACATTCTTTGTTACAGGTTCAACGCTCTGATCTCCTGAATCCATCAACAACTTTTCATCATTTGGTATTATAGAAACAACATAGTTTGCTTCTGCTTCCATATTTGTAACAGTAACCATTCCATCCTGCAGCGGTTGGAACCACAATTCTCCCTCATCTGAAGGATAGTATTTGCCTGTTGTTTCATCATATTTAAGTTTTATATCTGTGAAGTTTTCCCCATCTTTTTTCTGAATCCTATACCAGTTTTCATTTGATGCATTTACTATATTGAATTCAGTTGAACTTATTGCCTGGCCATCATCATACAGAGCGCTTTTTAATGCACCTGTTTTTTCAACAGGACCCATATTAAATGAAAACGGAACCATTGAACCGACCGGCAGATTTGTCCAGGATAAAGTTATTCCTGAATCAGCCTCATCATCTTTCTGAAATCCCTGCATCTGATAAACACGATTTTGTTCATCATAGCTGTAATACATACTATATTCATCTGAGAAATCATAAAAATTATCACTATTATATGTTCTATAATCGTAAAATCCAACCCATCCATAATCAGGCGGGAGTTCTTTTGTATTTATTACTAATGAATTCATATCAGATGTGATATCTTCAAGTGCTCCGTATGTATCAACAAGCTGTGCCTGGATTATTTCATTTTTCTTATTCTTTACAACCGTTACAGGAGCATTATCATTATCAGAAATCATAACATCGCAGCCAAATCCAAAACTATTTTCAGTATCTGCAAGATATGCTTCTCCTTTAACAGTATTAGGATTGTTTTTATCGAAATAGAACTTTAACGCTTTTAATCTTTGTCTATCTATATCTTCATAGAAAATTGAATCAGGAGATTCATCGGAACCGGTTTCTATCTCCCAATATTCATTATAAGAAGTTCCAAACCATTTCCCTTCACTTTGTCCCACTATATCAAAATAATACTCCCAAACATGATAAGGTAAATAACCGCTTACTGTAACACTATCTGTATCACTATAAGGAATCGTAAAATCTATCGCTTCACCCGAGTAAACATTATGTATCGGTTCCGAATAATGTTCTTGATCAAAGGTAAGCTTAAACAAACAATTTTCCGGAAGATCTTCATTAAAAAAGCACGTATAACCAGTATCATCCCCTACATCATTGCGACAATACATCACCACGTTGTCATCAAAAGTATATTCTTCTTTTTCTTCATCATAAATTGCTACATATGCTTCTAAATATGTGTCATCGTCGGCATAGCCGGCAGCGCTCATTGCCTCCCAACTAAAATCGTCAAGCATTGTTAATTGTATCGGATCACCTTCATCTACTTTTGTTATATTATATGCCATATTTCCATTTGATAAATATAATCTGCGATTATAATCATTATAACCTCCGTTATAAAGATAATTATACGGATAAAATATAACAGGCTCAGTTGACTCAACTGAAT
Organism: Oscillospiraceae bacterium; assembly: GCA_045643005.1. Taxonomy (GTDB): domain Bacteria; phylum Bacillota; class Clostridia; order Oscillospirales; family Ruminococcaceae; genus HUN007. The sequence continues at coordinate 12,517 of JAZUJY010000161.1, forward strand.
CATCTGCAAAAGTAATTTCAAACTTATACCATGTTTCTTGTTGTACACATACAGGTAATGAAAGAGACAGACCAGCTTCGGATACATCAATGTTCTCTTCAATACATGTATATTCACCATCTTTTGATGAACTTATTAAAAGATCTACACTTTTTGCAGCTGTTTTCAGATCAACTTTTAAAGGAACCAACTCTCCAAAAGCCGCATAATATAAATCCACATCAACCACCGGACATCCGTTATTGCATATATTGGATTCTTCCTGATTATCTTCTGCAGATACTTTCAGAATTCCTGAGTCCAGTACATCCATCACAAATTCCCCTGATGGAAGCACTGACGGTGCCATCATGGTCAATGCCAGTACACCTGCAACTGACTTTCTGATAATTCTCTTTTTAGACATAAAATAATTCCTCCTCAACAATCGATTTCGTTTCTAAAAAATGAATGTTTCCCTATCCAGATATATAAAAAGCAGATAATCTCAAAACACATTTATGCGCTTCAAATTATCTGCTATTATCTGCCATTTTATAATCAAATGTTTTTATAAATATTTGATTTTTTACGTACCAATACTCATAATGTTTATATTATCCCCATAATATAAACACCCGTATTTTATTTTTCCCCACAGACTAAAACAAATAATCCCCATAGCCAATGTCATATTTAGTCATTGTGCATTTTTTTTAAAAATAATGTTGACTAAAATTAATTATTATGTAAGTATTATACCATCATTACTGCCACTAATGTGCCACATTCAAATGGTTTTACACAGTAAATATTTCAAAATAATTATTTTTTCTGACAAATAAATATACCGAAGCCTGAAAGACTCCGATATATTTGTTATTTTCTTAACTTTGCAGAAAAGTTACGCCAGTAACCATATATATCCAAATTCAAGTGTTAAACCTGCAAAAATGTAAGTAGCTCCTGAAGACTCTTACCACTCTTCTGAAACGCATCCATTACTTGTTTAACTTCATAATCCTTCTTCTGTTTCTGAAGAGAATGAAGCTTTTCTGTTAGCAACTCTTCTTTTCTGCGAAGTTTAATGATCTCATCAGTAATCTTTGAAATCTCAATCAGGTCGATATCTCCGGCCTGACAGTTTTTATTGGTTAAGTCATATGACACATAGATACGCTGAATTACTGCGTAAGAACCTATCTTAAGGCAGCAGCTCCTGTAGCTTTCAGGGAGTTCATCAGGAACACACAAGTCTGCAAAATGCTCCTGACATTTTTCGTTAGGATACATATATCCTTCGCGTTCAGGATCAATTTTACCAATGATTACTCTCTTAGGAACAGCATATTTTTTCTCCGGATTATGTTCGCTGCTGTACTGATACAGAACATATGCAGCGTTGCCTTTTTTCTTTATGATAATTTTTCCTTTTTCTTCAGGAATTTTAATTGAAAAATCGTAATACATGTCAAGCCTCCGCCAGTGTAACGGCTGCACTAAAATTACAACATATTTTTAGGGCTTTGTCAAGCCCTAAATCACGATTTTATGCGGTTTTTCTGAAGTTTTTTCGGTGCAGTTAACCTTTAGAGCAACTTTCATGCAAAGTTAAGATTATCATTTTATCAGTCAGCCATCCGTTTGTTATTTCGCCCCAGCTGTACTGCTGCATATATTCACCCTTAAACAGATCCGGCATTTGCTTGTCCAGATAATCATAATAGTCACATGATACTTTTTCTTTTGCTATTGCCATCGAACCGTGTCCTCTGATGATGATATCCTGACATCCTGCTTTTTCAAGCGTTTCCAGAAGGTTTACACGAAGATTTCTGAAATATGAACCCTTTATCTCTGTTCCTGACTCTGAAAGAGTATCGATTATTTCGTTGTTGGTTACAAAAGCACCGTTACGGTCCACAAGAAAAGCAAGTATTTCCTTAGACTTCTGATAAGAAAACTTCAAAGGCTTATTGTCAACAAAAATTTCAAAATTTCCGAAAGCCTGAATTTTTACTTCGTGCTTTTTTTCCTGTTTGCTTCTGCTCACAGGATATCTCAGATGGTCTATTTCACTGTGAATTTTATCTTCAGTAACCGGCTTCATTACATAGCCGCTCACATGCATATCAAACGCTTCCCTCTGATATTCATCATATGCCGTAACAAAGACAATATTTATGTTATTCTTTTGATTCATAAGTTTTTTTGCAAGTTCAACACCATTCATCTGCCGCATCTCAATATCAAGAAACGCAACATCAAATTCCGTATTTACTGCCTGACGCAGTGCTTCCTCAGAACTTGTACATGAACAGATCATTTCATCCGGCATGACCCCTCGCAAAGTCCGCTCCAGTCCTTTTAAAGCCAGTTTGTTGTCGTCGACTGCAAGAATGTTCATAAATAATATCCCCCTTTTATAAAAAATACAGACCCTTTCATCACTTCAGTTCTTCAAAGCTCTGCTTTTAACAAGCAGAGGCGATTCGTAGAATCGGTTCCCGCTCAGTCGGAGATTGTACTCCGACTGTTTGGTCAGATAGAACCTGCCGCCTGCAGAGGCAATGTCATCAACTTAAGAGATTTAACGTTGATTTTGAGCAAACTTTATTGAAGGATGAGATTTTACTTTCTCATTTTGGGGAATTTATCGTTTCATCAATTAACAAAATTTGCAAATTTTATGTTGCTTTTTTATA
>JAZUJY010000162.1:0-2976 GCA_045643005.1 Oscillospiraceae bacterium
TTTGCTTTAGACAGAATATTTATTTATAATTTATGGTAATTTCACTAAGCTGGATGTTTTATAACAACACAGAGGATATCCCCCGCCTCTGCAGGCGGCGGGTTCTATCTGACCAAACAGTCGGAGTACAATCTCCGACTGCGCGGGAACCGATTCTACGAATCGCCTCTGCTTGTTAAAAGCAGAGCTTTGAACAACACAGAGCTTTGAAACAGTTTGAAGCCATATATAGGGGTTGACTTTTTATCATCCTTAGCTTAAAATTATTGTAGCGATAGAATTTGAACAGAATTTATTTCAGGGCAGCATTCGCGCTGCCCTGTGTTATTTGAGAAAATGTGGGAATAATTAAAATTAAGTTTTTACTAGCAGAAAATGGAGATTCTATTCTTGTTAAGCTTGGAAATCCTGTTGAAACATCATTTTTTATTGATGGTGGTACGATAAATACATATTCGTTACTTAAAGATGAGTTATCTAAACTATATCCAATATGTACCGGGAGTTATATTTTTGAACATATTATCACGATGATAGCGCTTTTGGAGGAATTAAGATTGATATATTTATATACCAACACAGACATTGATAAAGACTATATTCTTATGAACGACCAGTATTTTAATATTAATACTGCAAACAGAAAATTCAGTGAAGAAGCAATAAATGCTATATGGGATATTGACAAAGCAAAGCTTACGGAAGATTATCATATAGAAACCAAATATGGAATAGGCGTTTTGCGAAACCTTTCAAGTGGCTGCAAGTCATATCTTAATATTATATTTAATTCTGATAAAATTGTCAGCGTAATGGAGTGCGGAGCAAATGTTCTTGACAGAATTTTTATGCTTGATAATATCAGGATATATATGAGTCATCCCGAAAGATTTAGAATAAATGATGATGTGCAGATATGTTTTAACGAAGATGAAATAGTTAAAGGGCGTCATGGATATGAATCATGGTGGTCACAGGAATATGAAAGAAGAGAAAAAAATGATATACAGTGAAATTTTATTTGAAATGAAACCGTTTAAATATCATCTTAATTTTTCTGCAAGAATAACGCTTGTACGTGGTGATAGTGCAACGGGCAAAACTTATCTGTATCAGATGCTTGAGGACATCAGAATGACGGAACAGTATAAGGAAATCAGATTGTTTAACTATAAAAGCGATGATTTCCATGATAATCTGAAAAAATGCAGAAACAAGTTTATAGTTGTAGACAATGCGGATATTCTGATAAATGATGAAGATCGGAGATTTATAAATTTTGAGAGAAGCAATCAGTATCTTTTGTTTATGAGAAATTGTGATGGTCTGAATCTTACAGCGGATAGTTTTACTGTTCTTAATGAAGAAAATAATAGCATTTCCCTAAAAAAAGAGGTTCGGAAATCATGAGATTTATATGGACAGAAGATACTGGTGCCGGATTGCATTACTGGGAACTGGTAAATCATTATTTACTGAATGACAGCTTTTGCGTTGAATCCAAAATGAGTAATCAGGGCTTACTTGATGCAGTAAGAAATATTTGTGTCTATTCTTCAGATGAATACTTCATTGCTTTCGATATAGTGTATGATAATATGGATGTAATGAATAAGTACCTTGAGTTAAGTGATATCGCAAGTAGCAGCGAAGGTAAAATAAAAATCCTGGATGTTACATGTTTTGAGTATATCATTTTTGCGTTTAAACATCTTATCGACTGGACTGAAACAGGACGAAAAGATAAAATAGCCATTCGTGAAAATATACTTGCTGCCTTTGAAGAACATTCAATAAATACAGAAAAAATAAATGATGACAAGACTATGAATTATTTGATGGGATTTAAACGTTATTCTACTGAGCGTGTTCTTAAATCGATTGTAAGCGAACTAACGGATAGTAAGTTGTGGAGTGTTAAGGGCGAAAAAATGGGAGAGTGCTGGTATAAGGATTGCTGTGTTATAAGTTCGGATGTAGAAAAATGTACTGTATCAGACCTTAGCGGTGATAATAAAATCATGACTCTTCTGCAAGATAATGAGACGCAGAGAATTCTTAAGACTATTTTTACTGAAAAAGATTATTAGAGCCTATATTAAGATATGAACCCTAATCGTTACAAGGTGAACACACCTTAAAAGGGTAATCCTGTTCCGAATGGAAAAGGAGGATTTTTTGATCATTTAGGTGAGATGAAAGATTCATATACAGCTTTAAACAAAGTCAAAAAGGGCTTAGAAGGTTCTCTACAAAATCCTAATTTATCAAATATTGATAAACAAATATTACAGGATGGATTAAATCAAGCTAATTCATCTTTAACGAGAATTGAAAAATTATTTAAATCTCATGGAGGAATATAATAATAGTTATGACAATAAAAGAAATATATGGATGTCAATATATAAGTAGTGAAGAATTATTTCCATTACAGAAGTGGTATAATAATTTGATTGATAAAAATATTGATGATTTAAGCATAGCTGATGTTTTAAAAATGATTAGACAAAAAGAATTTATGGATATTGCAATTTCAAAATCAATAGAGTTTTTAAAACGAGATCCATTTGCCGGAGAGCTTTATGAAGGTCAATTATTGGAAAAAATATCACAGATTAGTGATAGTGAAATAAATAAATATCACAATGAGTTGCAGCAAATTGTTTCTATTGGATTGGTTCAAAATGAAAAATATGATTGGATTACAGAAGATGAAAGAGAAGAGTTTAGAAAAGTATTAAACATCTGTAACCGAAAGTTTAAAAATTAAATCCAAAAACATAAACATAAACGGAAATAAATTTTAGCATTTATCCCGGACAGCAGAATAGAAAAAAGAGAAAAAGAAAAGTTATATACCGGCATTTGTAACAGCAGGTATAGTGGCAGCAGGATTAATAATATTTTTGATCTGTAAGAAAAAGAAAAACAAATAAAAATAATAAGAATTAAGATCAAACTGCGCTGCCGTGA
>JAZUJY010000163.1:0-12755 GCA_045643005.1 Oscillospiraceae bacterium
TAGTTCCAGATGGATTTCTTTCAAAACAAATTGCTCCATACAAATACATGGTTGTTGAGCATATTGGTTCTATGGACAAGATATACGAAACCTACAGTAAAATTTATAAAGAATTATTACCTAATACAGAATATACTCCAGTACGGGAGAATTTTCTGCATTTTGAAAGATATGATGCCCGCTTTCATTGGAACAGAGATAATTCTATCATTGAGATTTGGGTACCAATTAGGGGAGAGTATATATAATACTGAAAATTTGAAAGCAACGTAAAATCCCAGTTTGTTGAGCAGATGCGTTGGATTAGGAAATTGAAATTTAGTATATAGACACACTTTTGTAAAAAGGGAGTTTTTTAATAGCATTTTAAATCTAAAGGGGTCACTATTATTATAGCATTTACACCATATGCAAGTAAAACTTGGACAACTGAAGTAATTGAGAGAGACAAACTGTTTTTAGAAAAGTTAGGAATAGTACTGTAAATTTTTAGTATCTATTCTTAGACTTTCAGGATTTATGGAAAAAATAGGCCGTGAATAGTAACATTTTTTCGCCCCGAAAAGAGTTTTTCGGGGCGCTTTTCTTGACATTGGTTGTTATTGTTGATATAATTTAATATGTAGTATTATGCACTTTAGACAATAAATTTGCGCATTTTTTAATTTTTGCGAATAAAACAAACTAAATGTTTGATAACGCTAATTTTTGGGGAATTTTTTTAATTGGTCGTTTTGAAGGTGGAAAAACAGTTGAATAAGAAAAATATATTAAAAAAACTGACTGCAGTACTGACGGCGCTCAGTCTTTCTGTATCCGTTTTTTCTGTATTTGCCGCAGGTCCGGAAAATGATGCGGTGAAGGAAAACGAAAATACGAATGAAAGCAGTGAAGATATGCTGTATTCTCCATATATGGAATACAGCAAGTATCTGTCAGAGCACAGTGATTCAAAATATCCTGACAGCGGAGCGATGGTCAGAGGCGCTAAATACAGCAAGGCTGAAAACGGAGTATTTAAAAAAGAAAATATTTCGGACGATGATGGCATTTTAAAGGAAAATGTTCTTGTATGGGAGAGTGCCGGAGGAAAAGTAACGTATGAAGTATATATTCCGGAGGACGGTCTGTATAATATCTGTATGTCCTTCTGTCCTCTTAATGCCGATATAAATTCCACAGAGGTGTCACTGAGCATTGACGGTGAGATACCGTTCGATGCGGCATCAAGGATCATTCTTCCGAGGACATGGGTAAATAAAAATGAGATAACGGAAAACAGCAGAGGCAATCAGATGCGTCCGTCGCAGATACAGAAAAGGATGTGGACGGTATCAGATCTGAAGGATACAGACGGACTTCACAACGAATCACTTTTTTTCTGTCTTACAAAGGGAAGGCATACAGTAACCTTTGAATCAGAAAAAGCCTGTATCGCAGTTGAGTATCTTAAATTTTACAATCATGTGTCGCTGAAGTCATACAATGATATCAGACCGTCCGATGAAGAGATAGAAAAGACACCGTCCACTCTCGTAAGGATCGAGGGCGAGGATGCTGTTTACAAATCAGATCCGACTTTGTACCCTACCTCAGACAATTCAAGCTATCTTGCGTCTCCGAACACTCCGGGAAAAATGATCTACAATACGATCGGTGACGGTACATGGAAAAAAGCAAACCAGAGTATTTCATGGGAAATTCCTGCAGACAGCATCAGCGGTGACGGCTGGTACAAGATAGGAATAAAATCCAGACAAAAGGAAATGAGAGGATTTTATTCAAACAGGAGAATTTATCTTGACGGAAAGATCGCCTGCAGCGAGCTTGACAGAGTAAAGTTTTTCTATGATGACGACTGGAATATTGTAACTCCTGAAACTACGGACGGAGAAAGCGTTTATGTTTATCTTGAAGCCGGAAAGGATCATCTTCTCACAATGGAGGCTGTTCCCGGCGAGATCGGTGAATATATGATAGGACTTTCAGATCTTGTTGTGCAGATAAATGAGTATTACAGAAAAATACTTATGATAACCGGTCCGTCTCCCGACAAATACACTGACTATAACGTTGACAAGGCTATTCCTGAGCTTACGGGCGACCTTGAAAAAATATCAGCTGAACTGAAAAATATAAAAAGCGGAATAGAAAAGCTTTCCGGAATGACCGGATCTGAAGCTGCCGGAATAGAACGAATGTACGTTATTCTTGACAAATGTGTCGAAGGACCTCAGAACATTCCCCAGTATCTGACACAGCTCAAGGACAATTCATCAGCGATAGCATCATGGATGAGAGACTACAGAGACCAGCCTCTTGAAGTTGACTATATCGAGATCGCGTCACCTGACAGAGATTTTTCGGATGTAAAGGAAAAGCCTTTAAAATCATTTGTTTTTGGATTTAAAGCTTTTATGGCTTCATTTTTTGAGGACTATAACCTGGTTTCCGAGGAAACCTCAGATGATGTGCTTGAGGTCTGGGTAAATCTCGGACGTGATCAGGCTCTTGCCGTGAAGGAGCTGACAGAATCTGAGTTTACCCCTCAGACAGGAATACCGGTAAATCTGAAGCTTGTACAGGGCGGTGTTATCGAAGCGGAGCTTGCGGGAAAGGGACCGGATGCAGTACTTTTTCTTGGCGGTGAATTTCCTGTAAACCTTGCGTGCAGGGGACTTGCAGTTGATCTTTTGAATTTTTGTGACGAGGAAGGCTTAAAAAAAAACTATGAAAAAAGTGCCTTCGATATGTACAGATATAACGGCGGCATTTATGCACTGCCTCTCGAGCAGAATTTTCCGGTGATGTTTTACAGAAAGGATATTCTGTCCGGTCTTGGTTTTTCCGGACCGCCTGAAACATGGGATGACCTTATTGACATGATCCCCGCACTTCAGAGAAACTATATGTCGGCAGGACTTGTGCTTCCGTCGTCAGGGGGTTCTCCGAGTACCGAGTCAGGTCACACATTTGCACTTCTTATGCTTCAGAACGGTTTGAATTATTATAAAAATGATTTTTCATCAACAAATTTTGATAGGATAGAAGCAGTCAGTTCTTTTGAAAAATGGACTGACTTTTATACAAAGTACAAATTTGAACAGGTTTATGATTCGTTCAGCCGTTTCAGAGACGGAACATATCCTATAGTGATTCAGAGCTACACGTTTTATAATCAGCTTAAGGCTGCTGCGCCTGAAATAAACGGAACATGGGATTTTACATCAGTTCCGGGAACGAAGCAGTCTGACGGTACAGTTTCACATGCTGCCAACTGGCAGGGAAACGGTGCCATGATCTTCGAAAGCTGCGAAAATAAGGAAGATGCGTGGGAGTATATCAGCTGGTTTGCGTCTTCTGACATTCAGAAAAAGTACGCAGCCTCTGTAGAAGGACTTCTGGGAATACTCGGCAGATATGATCCTGCAGACAAGGAAGCACTTGAATCTCTCTCATGGACTTCAGATGAACTCTCAAAGCTTGAAGCGCAGAGAGAAGAGCTTGAAGGGATCCCTGTGATACCTGCTTCATATGCAGTGACCAGAAATATCATGTCTGCTTTCAGAAAAACAGCAAATGAGCATGAAAATCCGCGTGATACGATCATGTGGTACAACAGAGACATCAACGAAGAGATAGACCGAAAAAGGAAAAATCTTGAAGAGAAATAAATTTTTGCAGGAGGAGTAAAAGGTGACAGATAAAAAAGAAAAACCGGAAAAAAAATCAAAACATTCAAAGAACTCTTCCGGAAACAGTGAGGCTGTGGAATGCTGGCTGATGCTTCTTCCTTTCCTTATTTTGTTCACTTTGTTTACGATAATTCCGGTCGTAATTTCTGTGCCGATCGGATTTACTGACTTTGATATGATCAATACTCCGAAATTTGTCGGACTTTCAAACTATAAGACTTTGTTTTTGTCAGACAAGGTATTTATCGGTTCAATAAGAGTTACGCTTATATTTGCGATGCTTACAGGACCTGTAAGCTATGTTTTGTGTTTCTTTCTGGCGTGGCTTATAAATGAGATGCCGCCGGTATTAAGGACGATTTTTACTTTTATTTTTTATGTACCGTCCATGGCAGGAGTGTATACTGTCTGGCAGCTTATTTTCAGCGGTGACCCTTACGGATACGTAAACTCGATCCTTCTTGATCTGGGAATAATAAGATCTGCAAAGCAGTGGCTTACAGATCCTAATTATCTGCTTGCCGTAGTTATTATAGTTCAGCTCTGGATCAGTATGGGCGCAGGCTTCCTGGCACTCAGATCAGGATTTCAGAGCATAGATCAGACTCTTTATGAAGCAGGCGCTGTTGAGGGAATAAAAAACAGATGGCAGGAGCTTATCTACATCACAGTTCCTTCGATGGGACCACAGATGATGTTTGCAGCACTTATGCAGGTGGTTGCAGCTTTTACAGCGGACATAGCAGGAAGAAATCTTGTGGGATTTCCAAGTACGGACTATGCCGCTCATACAATAATGACACACGCTTATGACTACGGATGGGTACGTTATGAGATGGGCTATGCTGCGGCTATATGCACTGTTTTGTTTGTAATAATGTTTTTTACAAATAAAGCAGTAGGCAAACTGCTTGGAAAACTTACAGACTGAGGAGGCACATGATTTGAAAAAGAAAATGAAAGCCTCTTCGGGCAGAATAAAAAACAGAACAGCCGGAAACATTGTAATTTTTATTTTCCTTCTATTACTGGGAACGGCAATGTTTCTCCCTATTTACCTTGCTGTTGTGATGTCGATAAAGCCTTCACAGGAATGGTTTATTTTTCCTCCAAAGTTTTATGCGATGGATCCGACACTCGATAATTACAGGCAGATGTTCAGATCGGTCGGACAGCTGTGGGTACCGTTTTCAAGGTATCTTTTCAACAGTATTTTTGTAACGCTGACTGTTACAGGTGCACAGTGCTTTTTTTCATCGATGGCTGCTTTTGTACTTGCAAAAGGAAAATTCAGGGGGAAAAAGGTTTTAAATTCACTTATCGTAATATCACTGCTGTATCAGAGCAATGTTATCTATATAGTTCAGTATATGGTCGTTGCAAAGCTTGGACTCATAGACACGTATCTTGCGCTGATACTTCCGAATATAGCAGCTCCTATCGGTGTATTTCTGATGAGACAGTCAATGCTTCAGATACCTGATTCGATGATAGAAGCAGCAAAGGTCGACGGAGCAGGCATGTTTTCGATCTGCTGGAAGATAGTAATGCCTAACCAGAAGCCGGCACTTATGACGCTTATTATTTTTGCTTTTCAGGCAGCATGGAATATTCAGTCAGGCACCTATGTTTTTGATGAATCACTGAAAACTCTTCCGGCGGCAGTGTCACAGGCCGCTGCCTCGGGTATTGCAAGACAGGGTGTAGCGATGGCTGCCGCTGTATTTATGCTTATCCCTCCGGCGATAGTATTTATGATCACACAGAAAAATGTTATTGAGACAATGGCATATTCGGGACTCAAAGAATAAAAGAAAGGGTGTGTCTGTATAGTGCGAAAAATAAAGAAGCTTGCTGTTTTGTCAGTGCTCGTTCTGACAGGTCTCGTATGCTCGGACGCACCTGTCTGCAGGGGTGAGGGGTATGATGTATATAATTACGACAGATGGGGCGAGGCAGTTCCTTCACAGGCCGGATATGAGGCTGTAAAGAGCGTGTCAGGAAATGATCTCGGTGTCGGTGCGTTTTCCTCTCCTTCCGATCTTTTCCTCGATAACGATTCTTCGCTGTTTGTTGTCGATTCGGGAAACAACAGGATCCTGCAGGTAAATGAAAGTTTTGATACAGTGCTTGACGAATTTGATCATGTTGTTTACAAAGGAAAAGAGCTTCCTTTTAAAGTTCCGAACGGTATATTTGTATCAGATGACAACACGATGTACATTGCAGATACGGAAAACTCAAGGGTCATAAGATGCAATTCAAAGCACGAGGCAGATATGATATTTGAAAAGCCGGTCAGCAGTCTGTATCCTGAGGAGCTGACATTTTATCCGCAGAAGGTCATAGCAGACAAAGCAGGAAACGTTTATGTTGTTGTAAACAACATTACAGGCGGTACTCTTATGTATAACGCCGATGGGGAATTTCAGGGCTTTTTCGGTGCGAACAGAGTAGAAAAGACAGGTAAGGTTATCTGGGATCATTTCTGGAAAATGTTTGCGACTGATTCCATGAGAAAATATATGACAAGTGCCGTACCGTCTCCTGTTTCAAATTTTGATATAGACAAGGACGGATTTGTTTACACATGCTGTGATTCATCCTCGAAGGAAACTGATCTTATAAAAAAAGTAAACGCAGCAGGGTACAATCTGTTTGCTGATATAAATGCAGAGTTCGGCGATGCACCGACGGCAGACTACAGCAATTTTCCACAGAACTCATTTACAGATGTTGATATTTCGGATACAGGCATGATAAACTGTCTTGACTATACAAACGGCCGAATTTTTCAATATGACGAGGACTGCAATCTGCTGTTCGTTTTTGGTGCAAAAGGAGACCAGCTCGGAACCTTCGGACAGGTCTCTGCGATAGAATCAAATGATAAAAATATTTATGTATCTGATGCACAGAAAAACACGATAACTGTTTTTGAAGAAACTGATTTCGGAGAAATTGTGCACAAGGCGACAAATCTGTACAATGACGGATATTACGAAGAAGCACTTGAGCCTTGGCGTGAAGTCCTCAGACGTGACGGAAACTACCGAAGAGCGTTTATCGGTATTTCCGGTGCACTTCTGAACAAGGGCGACTACAAGGGTGCAATGAAATATGCAAAGCTTGCTGATTCACAGGAGCGATACAACAAAGCCTTTGAAGGATACAGAAGAGAATTTGTAAGGAAATATTTCGGATTTATCATGGCCGGGGTGACAGTTCTTGCAGCCGGTATTATATATTTTGACATAAAGAGAAAAATAAAAAGGAAAAGAGGCGGGGCGTCATGATGGATCTTTCTGAGAAGCAATGGGTAAAGCATGTGATATTTCATCCGTTTGAAGGCTTTGAGGATATGCGCTGGAAAAAGTCAGGTTCTGTCAGGATCGCCTTCGTGATAGTATTTCTGCTGTTTGCAGGGCTTATAGTAAACGACAGGCTGTTCGCTTTTCATTTTCACAATAATTATGACAGGATCTTTAACATAGTTCCTTATTTTGTCCGAAGTGTTGTGTTTTTTGCAGCATGGGTGATCGGGAACTGGTCTGTGTGCACTCTTCTTGACGGTGAGGGCACTTTGAGAAAAATATGCATATTCAGTGCATATTCACTCGTTCCGTATACTGTTTCACTGTATCTTACAACGCTCCTGTCGCATATTCTGATAAGAGAGGAAGCTGTGTTTATAGACTGTATCCTTTACATCGGAACAGGCTGGAGTATTGTTCTGCTGTTTAATGCAATAAAGGCTGTTCATCAGTATTCTGCCGCAAAAACACTGTGGGCTGTTGTACTGACGATAGCTTCGATGTTTGTGATCCTGATGCTTGCAGTACTGGTAATGACGCTGTTTCAGAAGGTCGGAGTATTTATATTTTCCCTTTACACTGAGATAAGATACAGACTGAGAACTTAAGAAAGCAGGTGTTTAAAGTGCGAAAAAAACGATATTTGTCCATAATAACAGTTCTTGCACTGATACTTGCAGGCGGAGCAGGAACGGTCTGTGTCAAAGCAGACGGCTCTGATATTTCTGAAAATTTATATGAAACAGGCTCTGATACAGATGATGAATATGTGATGAGAAATGAACAGGACGTTCTTTCCGAGATGACAAAGGTCTGCGAAAACGACAGCTATATATTTTTCTATTCGGAAAATGAAGACCTGTTCGCTCTGAAGGATAAAAAAAGCAAAAATATCATGTGGTCATCTCCGGTAAATGCCATGGGTGATCCGCATGCAAAGGGCATGATTAAAAATGAGCTTGCGTCATCACTGGTTGTAATTTACGGTGACAGCGAGAGCAGGACTACGGGTACATTTCGTTCATCAAAGAACGGAAAAATGTCATATGAAATAAAAGGGAACACCTTAAGGACAACTTACCGATTTAACGCCGGAGGATTTATCATTCCTGTCGAATACACACTTGAGGAAGACGGGCTGAGTGCCTGTATAGTTACTTCCGAAATCAAGGAAAACAAAACCTCAGAGGGAAAACTTCTCCTTGAGATAAAGATCCTTCCGAACTTTTTTGATTCGTCAGAATCTGACGAAGGATATTTTGTAATTCCTGACGGGTGCGGAGCAAAAATAAATTTCAACAACGGAAAGACAAATGCAAAAACGTATACCGGAAATATTTACGGCAGTGATATCACGGCCGTAAGTCTCTACAAGCCGAATGTATCCGAACAGATAACGATGCCGGTATATGCATCCGTAAGAGAAGACGGAAAAAGCATGCTTGCTGTTATAGAGAGCGGGGATTCAAACGCATGTATCGAAGCTGCAGTAAGCCTTCAGTCAAAGACAGGCTATAACATATGTTCTTCAAAGTTTATCCTCAGATCAGAAGATATTTACTACATGAACAAGGAGCCTCTGACGGTTTTTGAGAAGGAAAAAAGTGATGTTGAAAAACTGAAAATAAAATTCTTTCCCATCAGCGGAAAAAACATTGATTTTTCTGATGCTGCAGCAAAGTACAGGGAATATCTTTTAAACGAAAATAAACTGACGAAAAAGGAATGTGATTATTCTCTTTTTGTAAGCTTTTACGGAGGTACAGAGAAAAAAGAATCCGTTTTCGGGATACCGGTTACAGTTAAAAAAGCTGTTACTACCTTTGATGAAGCCAAAAAACTTGTAAAGCAGCTTAAGGAAAATGGTGCCGGGAACATAGTTGTTGAATATAACGACTGGACTGATGCACAGATAGAAAACAAAATAGAAACCGGTGCATCACCTTCATCGAAATTAGGCTCGAAAAAAAGCTTCAGGTCTATGAAAAATTATTTTAAGAATAACAGCATTTCTTTTTATCCTGTTTCAGAAAATATGGAATTTTGTTCAGGAAACGGATATATGGAATATTCGGATACTGCAGTCAGGGCATCAGGACAGCTTTCAAGGCAGAAGAAATACAATCTTGCTTATAATACCGAGGATGAAATGAGTGATCCGGTATCACTTCTTTCACCGTCTGAGCTTCCTGATATTTTCAAAAAGCTTTCCAAAGCATATAAAAAATCAGAAATTAAAGGCTTTTGTCCCGGTGCGCTTTCAAACAGCCTTTTTGCAGATTACGGGAAAAAATATGTATCCAGAGACGGCATGATGGGATATGTTTCTGAAGGCATAAAAAATGTAAAGGAAAATACAGTCTCTGTTCTCCTTGAAAATCCAAATGCCTATCTTCTTGAATTTGCGGATCATATAAAGGACATTCCGCTTTCCTCAAGCAAATATGATATTTTTGATGAGGACATTCCTTTCTGTCAGATGGTCCTGCACGGTATCGTTTCATACTCCGCTCCGGCCATAAACGGCAGCAGTGATCCTGATAAAAGCTTTCTTATGGCTGCAGCAACGGGCAGCTGTCTGTGCTTTGATCTTATAGATGAAGAGATAAGTGAACTCAAGGATACAGAATATGATAAGTATTATTATGCAGATGCTTCCCTTTGGACAAAGACTGCTGCCGAGGAGTATAAAGCACTTGCAGAAATACTTGGGAAGGTAAAGGATGAAACGATGGAATCATACTGCAGGACAGGAAATATTATAGAAACGAAATATTCTGACAAAACGGTCATCAGAGTCGATCTTGACAAAAAAGAAATATCATCCGGTTCATACAGGATAAGTCTTGAAGATATCAAAAAGGCAGGGGGAGAAAGCTGAAAAAGATGGATAAAAAAACAAAGAAAAAGAAACTCAGGCTTTCATATCGTCAGAGAAAAAGTCTGTACGGCTACGGTTTCCTGTCGCTGTGGCTTGTGGGAACGATAGTATTTTTTATCATTCCTGTGATAAAGTCATTTATTTATTCGTTTAAAAACGTAGATCCGCAGGTAGGCGGACTGAGCGGAGAATGGGTCGGAATAAAAAATTATGTACAGGTATTTTCAAAGGATCCGTATTACAGGCAGTATCTGTTTCAGGTCCTTTCCGAAACACTTGTCTCAACGCCTCTGATACTTATATTTTCACTGTTTGCAGCAGTGCTTCTGAATCAGAAATTTAAAGGAAGAGCTTTTGTAAGAGCGATATTCTTTCTTCCGGTCATAGTGGCGTCAGGTCCTGTGTATGCGGTGATAACAGGCGGTCTTTCAAAAAGCGGCGCCGGTTCTGCTGAACAGTTTTCGACACTTTTTAAAACAGATATGGTTACCGATATTCTGGAGTTTACAGGAATTTACGGACTCAGTGATTCGCTGACATCATTGATACAGTCAACTATAGACAGTATTTTCTCTCTTATCTGGAGATCAGGAATACAGATCCTTATTTTTCTTGCAGCTCTTCAGAATATTCCGCCGTCTGCAAAGGAAGCAGCACTTATGGAAGGAGCAACGTCATGGGAATATTTCTGGAAAATCACTTTTCCGTATGTAACTCCGATGATAGCTGCAAATCTGATATTTACGGTAATTGACTCATTTACCGATTCCGGAAATGTCGTTATGACAAGGGTTATAGCGATGCAGGATGAATGGAAATACGGAATGGCGGCTGCAATGGTCTGGTCATATTTTGCTGTCGTTATGGCGGCAGTCGGTCTCATTCTTCTGCTTATAAGAAAAAAAATATATTATGAAGTGTAGCTTATGAAAGGAGGAAAATATTTTGAAAAAGAAAGCTGAAAGAGAAAAGGAAAAAACAGAATTAATAAATCGTAAAAAAATGAAAAAAGAAAGATACAGCAGGATGACAGCTTCACAGAAAAGCTATCTTAGAAAAAAAGCTGTATTTGACAGAGTATGGCCGGTCTGCAGATTTTTTATTCTTTTCGGACTGTGCTTTGTTATCATTTATCCTCTGATATTTATGATAAGCTGTGCTTTCAGGAAAAGGATCGATATGAATGATCCGACTGTCATGTGGATACCGCGTCATTTTACGCTCGATGTTATCAAAGAGACCGCAGAGGCACTTGAGCTTGGAAAGACTCTGATAAATACGGTCACCATCAATCTCGGATGCTCTCTGTTTGCCGTGGTTTCAACGGCACTTACGGGTTACGGATTTGCAAGATTTGAATTTAAAGGGAAAAAGTTTCTGTTCGGCATCGTTATCATGATGATACTTGTTCCCCCTCAGATAATACTTCTTCCGCAGTATGACATGTTCAGAGATCTAAAGATGATAAATACCGCATGGACCATGTATCTGCCTGCGATCACTGCAAACGGGCTGAGATCCGGACTTATGATACTGATATTCAGGCAGTTTTTCAGAGGACTTCCGAAGGAACTTGAGGATGCGGCATATCTTGACGGCTGCAGTCCGTTGAAGACATTTTTCTTTGTCATGGTCCCGAATGCACTTTCCTCCTTCCTCACAGTATTTTTGTTTTCTGTGGTATGGTACTGGAATGACTATTACATCTGCAATTCGTTTTTCAGTAAAAACAAAACGCTTGCCATGATGATAAAAAATCTGGATTCAGTTCTTTCACAGGCACTTTTCAACGACGCAAGTCTGAAGGTTTCTACAAGAGAGCTGGTCGTGTGGAATCAGGCGGCATGTCTTATTTCGATAGCTCCGATGCTTATCATGTACCTTTTCTTCCAGAAATATTTCACCGAGGGTATAGAACGTTCAGGACTTGCCGGTTAAGGCATTTATGGTTCTGCTTATAACAGGCAGAGACGGGAGATATTCACTGTGCCGTTATATCATCTGCATGAAACAATACTTCAACATTTGTATAAATATCTGAAAAATATGTTTTGCTGTTTACAAAAATAGTTTCTTGTGATAATATATTATTAACACTTTAACAAGTGCGGAAAAATGTACGTGTTGTTTATTTTATATGGTAAACATGTTTGTTTGTGTTGATTATGAAGGCGGGATGTATATGAGAAGAAAAATATGTTCAGCATTGACAGTATTAACAGGAATAGCGACATTTATAGTAGCAGCATATGCTTTTAAGGAAAACAGCGGCGTAAATGCATATTTAGCATGCATTCCGGCGGTTGTCTGTTTGATTTTTGCAAATATCGGGAGCATGCAACGGTCAAAACACATGAATGAGAAAAACGACTTTCAGTAAATAAACATAACAAAAGCAAAATCATAATAAACCCTGCCTTTTTTCGAGGCAGGGTTTATTATTGGGGTGAGAAACCAGATGAAAACACTTATCCCTCAATCTCAACCCTGATTCCTGACTTCAGCTCAACATCAAACCTGTCCTCATACTCTGTTATTGATTGATCCGTCTACCGGCGAGCCTTTTGAAAGACAGATGGATATCCCCGGACTCTGCTTACTGAAAGCAGAAACCTGAAATAATAAATGTGAACACTGTCTTAAATTTTACGTGTAATATAGCTGTGAATTTGTGGCGGGAGAGATTCCATTATTGATCCGTCATAAATGATCTCAACCGTGTCGCCAACGTTTAATGTTTCTTTTTCACTATCATAATTTATACGTATTAAACTTGTCACTTTGGAATTATCTGAAAATTCATACGCATCTACAAGGATCTCTTTTTCATCAACCTCTTTTATCTCGGCTTTTAAAGTATGTTTT
>JAZUJY010000164.1:0-2483 GCA_045643005.1 Oscillospiraceae bacterium
AATTGAAGGTGCTCGCGAAAACAGTCTGGAGACTGCAAAAAAGGCTATTGCACTGGGTAAAATGACTTTTGAGGAGATTGCTGATATTTTTAATCTCTCTCTTGCTGAAGTTAAGGAACTTGCTTCGAAAATTTAATCAGATATCTTTCCAGACAGTCGTTGTTCAATCTCCGACTGTTTGGTCAGCAATTCTTCGAAACGTCTCTTAAGTTCAAGGCAAAACTTTGAATAATACTGAACTAAAAAAATACCGACCTCCAAAAGTTAGATTTTTAGGTCTAACTTTTGGGGGTCGGTACATTTTTCAGGGCTGATTTTTTTGTATTCAAAAACTCCCCCCTTAAGTGTCAAAAATAAGTATACCACTTCACCTCTGCTTTTAAAAAGCATAGATTTGAAAAAACAAAAAATCCAAAATAAATTTTTTGAGCGGATACTAAAAAAATCCCCTTGCAGGAATTAACTGCATGGGGATTTTTTCGAAGTTCTTCGCTGTTATCAGTATACAGATAATCAGCCGTTTGCCTTTTTATAATTTTCTGCTGCCACTCCATAATTATAAAGTGCAGCACAGAGATTTTTGAGCTTTATATCAGTTGATTCGTTTGAAAGAGCTAAGTAAATATAATCATTTACACAGTATTTTACTTTGTTGGTATAAAGATGTGCAGGAACAGATTCATCTATATAGTATAGACCGTCTTTTTCAGTTGAACCGGCAATTTTTGTTGTATAATAATGGCGAAGTAATGTGCTTGATTTTAAAACAAGAGATGAACCGTAATAATTATCTCCCATTTGAACATTATGCGGTCCGATTGCTTTTTTTATACTGTCAAATGATTCTGAATAATCAAAAACAGTCTGCTCATTATTAAAATAATCTACTGCTGAAAGGCAGTACGCCTGAAGTGCAGAGGCAATTTCAGTTGTATTTTCATATGTTTTGTAATAAGCTAAAATATCTATTACATTCAGGGTGTTTATTTCTTTTCCGTTATGAGCAATGATTATGTTGTTTTTAGATAATCTTGGAGCAAC
The DNA here is from genome assembly GCA_045643005.1 of Oscillospiraceae bacterium. Lineage (GTDB taxonomy): Bacteria > Bacillota > Clostridia > Oscillospirales > Ruminococcaceae > HUN007. The sequence continues at coordinate 1,042 of JAZUJY010000164.1, forward strand.
AGGATAATATACAATTGAATTTTGAGTTACTAATTTCTGGTCGCCGATAGTATAATTGTCGCTTTCTTTAATGTCCTCACTAAATTTAACAGCCAGATTCAGTGTGCCGTCAAGAACAAGTGAATAAGAGACGACATGAGGTGATTCATATAAATATTCTATTTTTGTATTCACAGGAATGCATCCTGATTCTTTATCTATTGCATTCCATGCATTTTTGGATGCTTTATAACATATAGTTTTTAAATTATTATTTTCATTGAAAGCATAATAACCGATACTGCTTACAGAATCAGGGATCACGATACTTTCAAAAGAGCATTTGTTAAATGCGAAGCTTTCAATAACCTCAAGAGAAGCAGGAAGATGTACACTTAATAAGGGTGCGGACGAGAAAGCACCGGATCCGATAGTTTTTATAGAATCCGGAAGAGAAATTTTACTAAGTGAAGTATCGTTAAAAGCAAGTCCGGGTAAGGTTTCCAGTTTCGAATTTTCATCAAAAATTACTGAGTTTAGCATAGTGCAATTGCTAAATACGCCATAGCCGAGTTCTGTAACAGAAGCAGGAATTGTAACGCTCTGAAGTTTAAAACAGTTTAAAAAAGCGTATATTTCTATTTTCGTAACTGAATCAGGAATAAAAACTTTTTCAAGTAACCTGCAGTCTGAAAAAGCAGAATCCTCAATTGCTGTAACCGTTGACGGTATAGATACATTTGTTATATCAAGCTCTTTAAATGAAGATGCTCCGATGGTAGTAACAGGTACGCCGTCTATACTTGAAGGAATGGATACATATTTGCTTGTACCATTGTATTTTGTAATTGTACCTGTTGATTTGTCAAATTCATAATCTCCCTTTGAAGTTTCGGCAAATGCTGTTATTGAAGTTCTTAATACTCCGTCAGTTGCAGATTGTCCGAAAGTCTGAACTCCATAAACTGACAGTAAGCTTATTGCGGCTGCAATACATAAAATTCTTTTTTTCATTTTTGATTTCTCCCTCTCATTTTTTGTATAAATATATTCCTTATAAAACTGTAAAGATATGCCTGATAAACTAAAGAAGCACTTGTTTATACATATATCAGTGTCCGGATAATGGAAATGTATCATCATGACATATCGGATGAGTAAATAATAAATACTATTTTATCATAATACTTACAATCTGTCAATCAAAATCTGCAATAAAATATTGATGTTGTTACAAAAAAATATTTATTCCTTGTGTCCAGTGAATATACCCGAGTTTGACAGAAAACAAGAACCTAAAAAAGTAAATATTACCATTTTCAAAGTGAAGATTTCTTGAAAAATCTTCACTTTTTTTGTATTTAGGGGTTGACAAATGATTAATTTTGTGTTATAATTGATGTAGTACATAACGACATATTTATACCTTCTTGAGGAGGACTCCTATGTTTCTTGAAATTGCA
>JAZUJY010000165.1:0-7506 GCA_045643005.1 Oscillospiraceae bacterium
CAAAACATGATAACAAGTGTATTAAAGAAACTATTTGGTTGGTAATTTGAAGGTGATTTATATGATGGCGGCATTTAAACTTGATGGCAATAAAAATACACGTTGTGCTTTCTGCAAGTATTGGTACGACATAAGTAATCAGTATATAAGACCACAAGATGCTAAAAATGGTATTTGGAAATTTGAAATGAACGCAAAATGTATGTGCTTGAAATGCAATCTTGAAAAAGGTGCAGGAATGAGATGTGATAAATTTGAAAATAAAATACCATAATGCTCTTTTGATAAATAACAGGAAAAACTGAAGAAAAGGCTATTTAGAAATTACTTCTTTAACATACTATGTGAAACAGAATAAGGTATAAAACTCTCCCCCTATCATTTCATATTGTCCTCGTTCCTCAGCTCTTAATGTAAGCATTTTTTCTATCACCCTTCTGCGTATACTTGGTTATTTTTATTATACACTATTTCAGTGCAATTTTCTATTGGCTTGTTCACAAATTTTCTTCAACTTCTCTTTGTTGATATCTTTTCTTACTTTAAAAGCCGGTCTCTTTGTTAAGACCGGCTTTTTCGACAGGCTGTTATCCGCACCATTACGGTGCGGATATATTTATATAAAAGCCACTGTAATGATTGTTTTATCAATGACTACAGCGGCTGAATTTTTAGGTTTGATTATTGTGATATTGACATTGCATCTTTATGGTGCAAAGATTATTTAATTCAATACAAATTCATACGATAAATACAGATTCAACAGACAAGAATGAATAAGTATATATCATCTGTCAATATGTAAAATACAAGCACTTGAAAATTGTGCATAATAACAATTTAGCGTATAATATGTTGAATGATATTAATTAATGTGATATAATTATATTAAATTTATAGTCTTCCAAATATCTACAGGAGTGTGAAAAGTTGTGGTAAAAACAGAATTAAGTTACAATCCATATTTAAGAGAAACAGTAGTAAAATTTAACGGACAAGATCCAAGAGTAAACAGTCTTGTTGAAAAATATCAGAATAAAAACTTACAGGATTGGATTGAAAAACTGCCGTCTGTTTTTCATGATGAAATGAACGGATATGGTTTTGATTTCTATTTTTCCGGAGTTAAAGCCGATTATAAAAGAATAAAAGATGTGTTTGCAAAAGAATCAATTTCTTCAAGTGATGTAGCATTTTTTTATAAAGCAGAGCTCGAAGATCCGGTGAAAAAGAATGAGAGAATTAAAGAACTTGTAAAATGGCTGAACGAGAACCGTAACAGAAGATTTGATCTTATTAGTTTCTGGAGTGAAAACAAAGAACTGCTGGAACCACCATACTCAATAATCAATATAAATGGTGATACAAATGATACAGTCTCTTTTTTCGGAGAAAATATAGTAATCGAGAATATAAATGATGTTGGCGAATTATCATCAACCGATCTTACAAATACACCGGTAATAATTAATATTACTTCTTCTGATATTATAGAAAACAGAAAAATGCTCCAGTCAATAATATGTCGTGATGATATAAGTCATAAACAGCTGTTTTTCTGCATAAGTCCAAGTATGAATGTATCTCAGATAAAAAGAAGCATATATGATCTTGGCATACATGAACCTAATATCATATCAAGTATAAATGATAAGATAATAGAAGAGTATTTTGAAGTATATCCGATAACTGAATATATCAAGTCTTTTCTTGATTTGTTCAGAACTGAAACTGAAAAGATACAGGCTGTTCTTACAGTTGAAAACGAAAAAAGTCTGAAGAAAAACAGAGAAATTCATAATAATATAGATGGAATTGAAGATGAAATTACACGCTTGAAGAAAGCAGATGATTTCTTTGTTCAGAGAGACATTTTTTTAATTCCGGAAGAATACACAGTTGCTTTAAATACATTTAAAAATAAAATATCAGATTGGCGAAGAAAAAAGACAAAAACAACAGATGTTGAAGAAGCAGCACGAATGGCACTTGAATTAAATACAGAATTAAACAGATTTTATTCTGAGTATGTAAATGAAATTGATGAAGCATCAATTAATAAAAGCGTGGAAATAGATACAGTATTTGCCGAAAAATATAGCAGTGCTGATGTAGAAAGTCAATATGCTCCTAAAGTGAACTTTTGTTATGAAGCAAAAGAATATATTACTCCTGAATTGACTAATGGATTTATGGAGCTGAAAACAACGCAGTATGTTGATCAAAAAGGAAATATATTTGATATATTTAAAACAGGAAACAATGAGCCAAAGGAAAAAACAGCAGAAACTACATTTACATATGAAGCTTGGAAAAATCTGGCTGAGGAGTCATATATTCCGTTATGCGAAAAAGTCGTAATTGATTGGGAAAATGCACTGAAAAAATACTATTTAATACTTGCAGAAGCATATCATAAACGTATTGTTGAAATGATAGCAGAAAGAACTGAAAAGAAAAATATAATAGCCGAACAGCTTTCAGATGACGAAAAGCTGCTGCAGTCGGATAACGACTGGCTCACTGCACTGAAAGATCAGTTACACCTTATTGAAAGAGGATAAGAAAATGAACGAGATTATTGAACGTGATAAGGAAGAAATCAAAACAGCTGATGAAATGACAATTGACAACAGGCTTGAAATCATAGATGAAGGTATAAGAAAAAAGTATCTTGCACGTCTTAACGAAATGGATATTGCACCTGTTGGTCAGATAAAACCACTTGAAGATGAACTGATTAACAGTATAAGACTATACAGAGTTACTGAAATGGTCTATCAGAAAGGCGAATCTGTTACAGATAAATTTACAACAGTATTCAATACGCTGTCTACATATAATGCATCAGTATTTATAATTATAGATTCAGATGGTAATGAGACTAATTTCTATCTTGGTGTAAGGAGTAATGAAACGGAAGATTCTGCATCAAACCGTTCAATGGTTACACTTGGAGATACACTGAAAAACACATTAATCGGTAATTTCCCCGGTGTAAAAATAGTGAATGAAGACAGAATGCGTATTGCAAAACTATCTGAAAAAATACTTAGTCAGGACAATATTGCATCTGTAAGTGTTGTCGGAAACAGTAAGAACAATGAACAGGCTAATGAACAGTTTGTCCAGGGACTTGAGAAGCTTGCCCTTGCGATGTACGGAAGACAGTATACGGGAATTATAATTGCACAGAATCAGTCACCACAGGTAGTGCAGATACTAAGAAAAGAATATCAGGACTTATATACTAAGCTTTCACCATTAGCAAGAATACAATCTACTGACAGTTCATCTGAGTCTACATCAAGAGCCAAATCGTTTGTTGAAATGAATGGCAAACAGAAAGCATCAATGATTGCAGGTGCTGTTGTTTCGCTTGCCGGTGCAATAGGCGGTGCAGTAGCAGCCAGACCTAATTCTATAGCAGGCGGAATGGTAGGAGGACAAATTGCAGGTCAGCTTAACGGCTTTATTAATTCACTTGCTCCTAATGAACAGATAAGCAGTTCTTCTTCAAATTCAACTGCGACTACAATAGAAAATAAGACAGTTGTAGATTTGCTTGCTATGATTGATGAAAATTTAAAGAGAACAGATGAATTTGACAGCTATGGAATGTGGAATGTTGCAGGATATTTCATTTCAGATGATATGTCTGCGGCAGAAATAGCTGCAAGCAATTATCGTTCACTTATGAATGGTGAAAAAACAGGACGTGAAGTTTCTGCAATAAATTCATGGAGAAGGAATAATCCTGAAATAAATGGAAACTTTGAAGATTTAGCATTATATCTGTCACGTTTTATACATCCGCAGTTTGTATACGGCAAGGGTGTTCTTGTGGATGCGACAACATCAGTCAGCGGTAAAAAATTAGGTTTACATATGGGACTGCCAAGAGCAACTGTTCCGGGTTTACCTGTTATAGAGCACGCTGAATTCGGAAAAGAAGTAAATTCATACAGATTATTTCCGAAAAAATCAGGAAATAATCCGGAAGACAGAATGACACTTGGCAGAGTATTTGATTTAGGTCAGATAACAAAGAAGATAGTTGAACTTGACAACAGAAGTCTTAATATGCATACTTTTATTACAGGTTCAACAGGTTCCGGAAAGAGTAACGCTGTATATCAGATGCTTACGGAATTACATCAGGATGAAATTCCGTTTCTTGTAATTGAACCTGCAAAAGGGGAGTATAAGGACGTTTTCGGAAACTGGAGTGATGTAAACGTATATTCTACAAATCCCAAAATATCAGATTTGATAAATCTTAACCCGTTTAAATTTCCTGAATCAATACACGTTCTTGAACATGTAGATGGATTGGTTGAGATTTTTGGAGTTTGCTGGCCTATGTATGATGCTATGCCTGCTTTCTTTAAAGATGCTATTTTACGTTCATATGAAGCAGTGGGATGGGATTTGGGTTCGTCAACCTTTGAAGGAGAAGGACTTGAATATCCTGATTTTGAAATACTGTCAGAACAGCTCGGAATGCTCATTGATAATTCAGATTATGCATCAGATATAAAATCCAATTACAGAGGTGCATTGCTTACAAGAGTTAAATCACTTACTGTAGGACTAAACAAGTTTATCTTTACATCGGATCAGACACCATATGAAAAGATATTTGATGAAAACTGTATTATTGATATTTCAAGAGTAAAGTCAACAGAGACCAAAGCACTGCTTATGGGACTTATTGTTTATATACTCAATGAATACCGAGTTGACAGAAAAAAAGAAAATAATAACGGATTAAAGCATGTAACAGTACTTGAAGAAGCGCATAATCTGCTGAAAAATACTTCACAGGGCGGAGCATCAGAACTTATCGGAAAATCAGTTGAAATGCTTACAAATACTATTGCAGAAATCAGAACATACGGAGAAGGCTTTATAATAGTTGATCAGTCTCCGTCTGCTGTAGATATTGCAGCTATAAAGAATACAAATACAAAGATTGTTCTCAGAACTCCAGAAGCAAATGACAGAGAAGCAGTAGGAAGATCTATAGGTTTAACAGAAGATCAGGTTAATGAAATTGCAAAACTGCCAAGCGGTGTCGCAGTAGTTTATCAGAATGACTGGATCAATCCTGTTCTTACAATGATTAATAAGGCGGATGTTACTGATTCAGCATATAAGCCAAATAAACTTTTGAATATACCAACTGAAAAAACTGCGAGAACAAAATTAATACGAATGTTGATGCAACCATGGATAGATGGTGGACACTTTGATAAAGATGAATTGACAGATGCTCTCAAAGTTGTAACAATCAGTTTAAAAATAAAGAAGAAAATAATTGATATTATCGATGACTATATATTCTTTAATCACCAAGTGATATGGAAAGAAGGCGAGATCTGTGAATTAAGGGATATTCTGAAAGAATTGCTGAAAATTAATTCTGGAATTATCAATTCTATAAATGAAACAAAAGGCATGGAGAATTATGTATCAGCAAGAGTGTCGAAAATGTCAGATAAAGAAATAAAGAAGATATGTTATATAATTACTCTAACTGAAGGAGATAATGATAATGACATTTGATAAAATAGATCAAAAAGCCACTCAGTTATTACAAACTGAAAATTATGATAAGCTCAGAAACTTTAACAAATCATTTGCCATGGCATTCGATTCTCCGGTTAGAGCCAGAAATTCGTATTATGAAAATCTCTCTTCGACGGCTGATGCAAGTATAAATTCATGGTTGAATGTTGTTGATGAAAAACTTAATCCTGAATACAGAGCTGTTACTTACAAGACAATCAAAGGAATGTTTACCGGTGAAAGATTAGATAATGACAAAATGTCTTTAGGACTTAATCAGATTAACGGATGGAGCATTAATCCAGAATACAAATATGCAAATATAAAGCAACACGCTGGATATGCTGCTGAAGTTATTTCGACAGCAAAAGAAAATATAATTTCTAATAATAAAGGAACTGGTATAAAAACATGGCGTACAGATGATCTTGCAGTTAATCGTCTGGATTTAGGGTATACAAAAAACGATTTATATGTTGATAAAGTAAGAATTGATGCTAATGGTAAGATTGTTGATAGAATACAGACGAAATTTGTTGGAAAAACAGCGAAAGAATGCTTCAATCGTTTGTCATCAAAGAAATATGAGAAATATCTTGATTCATCTAAAGTTGATAAATTGGAAGTACCTAAGGATTACTATGATGAAGTAAAGGCACAATGTTCAGATAAGATTAAAAGTCTGGAAAATCAAATAGAAGCAACTAAAAATAATGGTAAATTGGATGTTGCATCTTCAAAAGAAGCTGAATTTAAAAAATATAAACGCATTGATGAAATGTTAGAAAAAAGTACAGTAACAAATAAAGAAGCGCAATCTGCTTGTATGCATCCTAAAATTTACAAAGCCCAACTAATGTTAACGGAAACGGTTAAAGTCGGAAACAAAAGCGGAATAAATACTGCTAAATCGGCTGCAAGTCTAACATTAGCAATTTCAACAGTTGATAATATTTCAAAGGTGTGTCAAGGTGAAGTTGAAATTGATGATGCAATGGTGAATATTATTGAATCAACAGGTAAATCTGCAATAGTAGGATATGGAACAGGTTTTGCAACAGGAGCTTTGCAGAATGTAATGACCGGTTCAAGCCGTGCATTTATTCAAAAAGTCGGTAATTCATGTCTTCCGGCTGCTGCTGTTTCTTTTGCTGTTGAATCATATGATGAAGTAGTAGAATACATAAACGGTGATATTGACGAATATGAACTTGCAGACGCCCTTGGTGAAAATAGTGCAAAAGTAGCAGGTGGTATTGCAGGAGCTAAAATAGGTGCAACCATTGGAACTGCAGTTGCTCCCGGAGCTGGAACTGCTATTGGAGCAACCGCCGGTGGAATAGTTGGTGGTATGGTTGGCTCAGCCGTTGCTGCTGAAGCTTATAATTATGCAGTGGATTGTATTAAGGAGCAATCTGATGCAATTAAGGAGTTTGCGGGATCAAGTGTAGAAACATTATCTAAAAAGGCTGATGAACTTGCTGATGCAGCTCAGAAATATAAGGATGAGCTGATAAACAATGTATCTGTAAATGCTCCACAAGTACTTAATGATGTTAAAAGCGCATTCTCTGATTTCACTGCAAATGTTCATTTGTCATTTTCACTTGGGTAAAAATGAATGTGTTTTAATATATATATATGCAAAAGGGTAATGTCATTAAGCTAAGGAAAAAGAAGTAAATAATGCAGGAGTATGATAGAAAGAAGGGAGCATACTTCTGATAGGGATTATTAGAAAAAGGCACGACGAAAAGGCAGAACATAGATCTGCCTGAAAAAGGTATTGACATGGGATAAGAATTATGATAATCTGTAATTGAAAGGAATAGCAGAATGGTAACGAGTTTTTCTAAGAGCGTTACGATTGTGTCTGACAGGACATTTATTTCTTGCTATCAACTTTCTCAAATGAGAAGGACTGACATTGTTACA
>JAZUJY010000166.1:0-7015 GCA_045643005.1 Oscillospiraceae bacterium
TCCTAAGGATAAAGCTCTTCTTGTAGCTGAGAAAGCCATAAAAGATTTTCTTAAAGAAAATGATATGGATATTACTCTTGTTATTTTTACAGGTTCAAATATTGAACTTGATGATGAAATTAAAGACAGGATAAATAAATATATAAAATCAACTTATGATCTGCCTTCCAAAAGATGCAGAGAAGCAAAATCAGTTAAAGATGATAAGTTAATTGCCGGCTGTATAAATAGTTCTCCAAGTTTTAAACTGATACAAAATTTTTCATTTGGCAAACCAAGTAAAGAAAGTAAGAAAGCAAAATACGATCTTCTTCAAGCTCCTTTAGATGTCAGCGAAGAAGTATCGGCAGACGCGATGTGTGATGAAAACTTTAAAGTTCTGGATCTTTCTTTTTCTCAAACATTGCTTGATATTATTGATAAAAAAGGACTTAAGGACTCTGAAGTTTATAAAAAAGCCAATATTGACAGAAGACTTTTTTCCAAGATACGTTCAGACACAAATTATCGTCCCAAGAAACAGACGGCAGTAGCGTTTGCAATAGCACTTGAGCTTAATATGACTGAAACCTCAGAACTTCTTTCCAGAGCGGGTTTTGTATTATCAGACAGTATTTTGTTTGATGTGATCATCAAGCATTATATTGAGACGGCAAATTATGATATCTATGAGATAAACAATGTATTGTTCCGATATGATCAGACATTGATAGGTGCATAAACGATCCTGATTCAAAATCAGATTTTAAATAAAGTGCAGGTCATGATAAATGTCCTGCACTTTGCTGTATATATTTCTATTTTAAATAGATTGACTGTAAATTTTGTTCATGGTATAATTTGTTCATGGAATAATAAAAACGATACTTTAATAGTGGAATTTGAGAGGAATATGCTATGAATCAGTATGTAACAGGTGAAATAATAAAGAAGCTTCGTGAAGAAAATGGTCTGACACAACTTGAGCTGGCAAAAGAATTAAATGTTACAGATAAAGCAGTTTCAAGGTGGGAAACAGGGAAAGGTTATCCTGATATTGCTATCCTTGAACCTTTGTCAGTAAAACTTGGTGTTTCCGTGACTGAGCTTTTAGCCGGAGAAAATGTTGCCAACGCTAACAGATCTTTCAATATGACAAAAATGAAGTTTTATGTTTGTCCGGTCTGCGGAAATGTGATAGTTTCATCAGGAGATGCTGTGATCAACTGCTGTGGAATAAGACTGTTCGCACTTAATGTTGAGGATGATGATACTGAGCACAGGATACATATTGAAAATATTGAAGACGAGTACTATATTACTCTTGATCATGAAATGTCTAAAAAGCATTACATCTCTTTTATAGCAGGAGTTAAAGATGATGGCTGTGAAATAAAAAAACTGTATCCTGAAGGTCCTGCTGAGGCAAGATTTAAAACAAGCAGGACAAAGTTTATATATTGTTACTGCAATAAACATGGACTTTTCAAAATAAAAGTTTAAAAACACTTGAAAATAGGACACATCACGTAAACAAAAAAATTTCGGCAGAACTTATTAATCTTAAAAAATACTCCGGATCAAACTACCGGAAAAATGTCGCCCCTTCACTTATGCTGTAAGCATTTGAGAAGGGGCGACAGTAGTTTTAATTTATTTTACAGCCCATCTCAGCTTGGTGGAATGAGCCCTGGAGTTGTTGAAGCATTCTTCCTTTGATGGTCTGATCACATCATCACATATTTCTGAAAGAAGTCCTTCTTTTTTAAATTGTTTAAAGGCTTTTTTTACTATTCTGTCTTCACCGGAGTGAAATGTCAGTATTGCAATTCGGCCGCCTTCGTTCATAACGTAAGGAAGCTTCTCCATAAATTCATACAGAACCTCAAATTCACTGTTTACGTCAATTCGTAAAGCCTGAAATGTCCTCTGGCATGATTTTTTTATTTCTTCCTTTCTGGTTGAACCGGGGAGGAAGGAGAGGGCATTTTCAATTATATTTGCAAGCTGTCTGGTCGTTTCCACAGGCTGCTTCTTTTTTAAGGCTGATACTATGGCTCTGGCGATCTGCTCAGCATGCGGTTCATCGGAGTTTTCGATCAGCATTCCGACTATTTCATCCTTAGTAAGTTCCTTTAGCCTCTGTGCAGCAGTTACGCCGGATAAAGGATCAAGTCTGAGATCCAAAGGACCGTCATACTTGAATGTAAAACCTCTTTCAGGATTGTCTATCTGCATGGAAGAAACGCCAAGGTCAGCAAGAACAAAATCATATTTTTTTCCCGGTGCTACTGTGTCAATATTTTTAAAATTCGTTCTGCATATTGTAAGAATATCTTCACCAAATCCTTTGTCTGCAAGTCTTTTTTTGGTTTTCTCGCTTTCAATAGGATCAACATCGGTCGCATATATATGCCCTTTGCCTTCTAATTTCTCAAGCATTTTGCTTGTATGACCGCCGTAACCAAGTGTTGCATCAAAACCAATTTCTCCGGGCTGTATTTTCAGAACGTCAAGAATTTCATTTACCATGATCGGTATGTGCATTCCTGCCGGAGTTTTACCCTTCTGACGGATCTTTTCAACATCAGAGCTGTATTTTTCCGGGTTTAATTCCTTGTATTTTTCTTCAAATCTTTTCGGGTGAGTTCCTGAATATCGAACTCTTCTTTTGTGCTGCTGTTCTTCCATCAGACAAATCCTTTCAGTATCGCTTAATTTCTTACGGTATATCCTTTTCCTCTGATCACTACATCAGGGTCTTTGCATATTATCTGCTTCAAAGTAGCAAGGTCGGCAATGTCTACCTGCTCATCGCCGGTTACATCAGCAATAACCATCTGAGCCTCATCAAAGCTGTATTGCTTGAGCAAATAAAGTGAGAGATAAGACAGGTCAGTAAGTTCCACAACGCCGTTTTTATCAATATCCCCGCAGTTATACGTGACTTCTTTAATTATAGACTGGTTATCTGTATCAGTATATTCTGAAGTATCAGCAGTTATATCTGTAGTAATATCAGCTGTAGTATCAACTGTAGTAACAGTACTAATATCAGCGGTAGTATCAGTCACCGGTTCTGTAACAGCCGGAGCCTCGGTAGTCATTTCAGTTTCTGCTGAAAAACTGAATTCGGATTTTATCAGATTGACAGGAAATTCAAACAGATCCAGTACAGAAAATACTGCTGTTACATTTCCTGTTCCGTTTGCTTTATAAACAGAAACAGTTCTTTTAGGACCGCTCAGGAATTTTTCCTCCGGATTACTTAACGCTAAAAAAAACACTTTTGATAAAGTAACAGAACCGCTTTGATCCAAATAAATCGTTTCTCCCTTTGAATAGTCTACATAAGAACAAAAAACTGCATATTCTCCTTTACAAAAACCGTTTGGATATTTTTCTGTAAATGAAACATATTCAGCTATACTGTCAGGAATCCATGCAAAACAATCTGTTTCTATGAACTTTCCCTGAGCATCTTTTTCAAATGTATATTCAATTTTGTTATACTTATCTTCAACTGTTATTGAAAAGCTGTCGCCTTGAGGTTTAAATGAATATACGTCATAATAAAAATCCTGATTTCCGTATGAAATGATATCACCTTTTCCATGATATGTTTCATTGCTTACAAGTGCTTTTTCATCCGAATATGAAATCGTCCAATCCTTGTAAAAGACTTCATCGTTTTTTATTACTAATACGATCTGATCATCACTAACTCTTGTACTTCCGTAATTTCTGTAAAATCGAATCGAAGCATTATAAGAATCCGGAACAAAAGGATCTTCATCTTCAGCATATGCAGTAGAGCTGTATAACTGAGCGGAATTAAGATAAAATGTACCTGATAACAAAATGCTTAATGAAAGTACTGATGCTGCTATTTTTTTTAAAGATTTTTTCATATTTTTTCCCCCTTAATAAACGATATTTGTATTATAGCATATATATGACTTTTTGTAAATTATTAATTAGTTATTTTATTGTATAAAAAAGTAAACCATATATTGAGAAAAACAAACTGAACACAGACGTACATAACAAAACGATAAGAAAAACCTGTGAGAGCAGAAGGATCACTGATGAGCAAAAAGAATACCTTAAAACACTAAAAAAGCACTGATCGATCTGTTCACAAACGCAAGTGCTGTCTGAATGAAAAAATGATCAGTGCATAAATATTATCAGTTTTCTCTGTAAAACTTTCGGTTTAGTTTTCCGTTTGAAGTTCTTTCGATTTCATCAACTTCAAAATAAAATTTCGGGATCTTGTACTGTTCGAGTTTTTTGGTAAGGAATTTTTTTATGGCTGCAGGATCAAGTGTACCTTTTTCTTTTAGAACCACGAGCAGCTTAAGAGCATTTCCTGTAATAGGATCTTTTATCGATGTGCAAATGCAGTCGAGAATTCCCGGGAAAGCTATTACTTCAGCTTCGACCTCATCCGGAGAAACCTTAAGACCGCCTATGTTTATAACGTCATCCATACGTCCTTTTATGTATACAAAACCGTTTTTGTCTATATAACCGTAGTCATTTGTATAGATGATGCCGTTTTCAAGTATTGTCTTAGTCAGTTCAGGTTCGTTGTAATAACCTTTCATGGCAGAGTTGCTTTTAAATGCAAGTCTGCCCATTTTAGTTATCGAAGAAGAGGGGATAGGTTTTCTGTCATCATCTACGATCAGAACTTCAGTTCCCTGAAGTGGTTTTCCTATACAAAATGCAAGTCCCGGGTTTTCGTTGAACATATATGAACAAAGAATGCCTGCTTCTGATGAACCATACGGATTATGAAGCTCAGTTTTTGGAAGAAGTCCCATAACATAGTTTTTATCGTATTCAAGAAGCGGTGCAGTTCCAAGTTTTATTCCGCCGATCTTATCACTTCTGCGGCTCAGTTCGTCAGGAGCCATCATAAGAAGCATACGAAGATTTGCAGGAACGAGAGACAGGAGAAGCTTGTCACACGGATAATCAAGCGCGTTAAAGTACTCCTTGAGATTTGACATATTTTTAAGCAGATAAACTGAACCTCCGCTTCTAAGCATACCTCCAACTTCCCATATGCCTTTGGCATGGTTTAACGGAGTCGGTGTAACAAAAAGTCCGTTTTCAGCATATGTATCCATATGAAGGAATGATCTTATCTTTTCCTCAGAAGCCTGCATTGCACCAAATGATATTTCCACACCCTTTGAAGCGCCGGTAGTTCCGGTAGTAAACAAAATGATCTGTGTTCTGTCAAGCTCAGGAAATTTAAAATCAATTCCTGAAATATCGATCAAAGCAGCCTCTTTTCTGATAGAAGATGCTAAAAATGTTTTTACAAGATCTGTTTTGATATCAGCTTTCTTTCCTGAAATGATCATAGAACCGTCCATTTTTTTCAGGATCTCAAGAACAGATGAAGATGGTGTGTTTTTTTCAAGACTGCATGCGATACCGCCTGCGAGCTGAATTGCATAATAGCAGATAAGATAATCCGGAGTCTGTGAAGCTTTTATGAGGACGATCTGACCTGCTTTCAGACCATTTTGAATTAAATATGCCGAACATTTTCTGATTTCTTCCCAGAACTGGGCATAGGTCAATGTTTCATTTTTGCTGATCAAAGCCTTTTTTTCTGAATGATTTATCGAATTATCGTATAATAATTCCAGTGTTGATTTTTCCAAATCAGTTCTCCTTTCAAATTTAAGCAGGCAGTTCTGAATACCTGCGATGGCTGTGGGGAAAATAATTCTGTTAAATATATACTGCTTATTACAGCAGCCTATTTTATTATAGCATAAATTTTCGATTATTTAAAGCCTTTTTTATTTCTGATAAAGAAAAGATAAGAATTGATCAAAATACTAAAGACATTTTATTTGAAAAATCGACAAAAAAGTGATATAATTTTTATATATCGCAATAAGAAAAAAATATCAATAGATGAATTTAACCAGACATATTATACACCATTCAAATCAGATCCTTATACAAAAGATTATGATGGTGACGGCTTATTTGATGATGAAGATCCCGATCCGTTAAATGTTTTTGATAACAGGTTTGAACTTGTTAATAAATATGATGCGGATCCTTATGCGTTGTTTCCTAAGAATGTTTTAGCTGATTATGAAATTGCTTATGAACATTGGTATAATTCAGAATATCAACAAGCAAAGAGAAATAATGATACTGAAAAAATGAAGGAAATCGAAAAAAGTTTTATGGCAGATATTGAAACATCAAAATTAGCAGAAAAATTGGGATTAGCAGCAGGTTCTTCAGGGAAAAATTTAAAATTGTTTCTTAATGGAAATATTCAAAAGAACGAGGTAATTGATTTAGGAAATAGTATTGCTGATTATTATATAGGATATTCCAGAGGCGGAAGAAATGGTTTTTATACATGTATGAATCTATTTTTAAATTCCGCTGAACAGACTGTTTTCCCTGGATCTTCCTTATCTATCAGTTCAAAAAATAAAGATTACCTAATACCCGGTTCTGAAATAATAGATGTTAACGATAATATTTTTAAATCTATTTTTCAGAAAAAACTTCCTATGTCATTTGATGAAGTTGATATATTATTTTCAATTTCTTGTCATGAACATTCAATAGCAGCAACAAATGTTAAATGTTTTGAAGAAAATGGCGAAACCTGTTATTCTGCTAATGTAAAATTTTATTTACTGGATTTATATAACTATACCACAGAAGGATGGGCTGCTCATTTAGAGGAGAATGGTTTAAGCGAACCATATTTAATGTCTGCATGCAAAGAAATGAAGATTTCCTGGAAAAAAGGACAGCGTTTCCCGGAATACGACTCATTTACTGATGTCAAATTACGTGATGAATATACAAGAGACTGGCAACCAAATTCATCAAAAATAAAAGGAGCCAACTATAATTTTGTCAATAGAAAAATGAAAAAATTTCTGAGAAAATTTTAAAAAATGCTTTTTGGAGATTTGGGTATAGCAAAGCAGACTATCCAAAAATAGCCTTAATGGATAATATAGGGAAATGAGTT
>JAZUJY010000167.1:0-2194 GCA_045643005.1 Oscillospiraceae bacterium
TTCCAAGCCATATTTTTAACATCTTTTCTGTACGGCTTTCGGTTTGCTTCCTTGCAATATTCTTTCCACACACCGTAAATCTCTTTTATCTGCGGCTTGTTATATGGATTTATGCTGATTAAATCGGTAAGCTTTACAAGCGCTGAAATCACCTTATCAATTTCTGCAGTATGCTTATTCTCTGTCAAATGCTTGCAGTAAACTAAATAATGTCCCCATCCCTGATTAATGCCTGTGTCATGGTAACCTACAGCCTTCCAGAACGGGATTCCGCAAACGGGGTCGGGATATAACAATATAGTAGCAGTTCCGTTAGCCTTGAAGATTTTCTCTATGTAGTTATTCAAAATTCTGCCATAGCCTTTTCTTCTGTGTTTCGGTGAAATGTAAAAATCATTAACTGTTCCATATCTAAAGGGAATGTCAACAATATCAGTTGCCGTTATAGAAACAGAAGCAAAACCGATTATCTCTTTGCCTGACATCATAACGATGAAGCTATCTGTATCGGTGTTCGAAGCTTTTGTAATGATGTTGTCAAAAAGATTATAAAATATCTTCTTTCCGCCGGGAGCTTCACCGTTATTACGAAGTGTCTTAATCTTATACCGTGCGAATACTTTTCTTAGCTTCTTGTACAGGCTTGCATTTTCTTTTGTGATGGTCGTAAATGTAAAATTACTGTTTGTTGTATTCATAAAATCCTCTTTCTGTAAAAAATATAGGCACCTCCGAAAATCGAAGATGCCTTGCTAATTTAGAAAGATATGTATTACATCAATCACAAACGGACAAAACGGCACTTCGATTTCGTAAGATAACAGTCATTGTCATTTTGTCCGCCTCCTTTGATTTGTTTGTTTTATTATAAAGAATAATATAAATAATGTCAATATGCAGATTTGAAGAATATAACATCACTTTTGAAGTTTCTATCTGTGATTTCCGAAAATCACGAAATATCAACTTATACATAAATCAGTTCTTTGAAAATGATTTCCTCCGCACAGTGCCGGTAGTTATTCATCAGCCCTACCCATTTCATTTGGTCAGCAGCTTTCAGCTCCTCATCGCAACCGTCAGCTTCTGCAAATGCTTTTACGCTCTGTTCAAGTATTTTATTTGACTGCGAATGTAACGATGAAATTGATGCTGATGTAACAAGCCAACTCGAACAAATAACAAGTGGAATGGACAGCTTCATCTATTCGCTTTACGGTACAAATAAAGATATTGAAGCCACACGAAACACCGTAATGACGGCTCTTGTTTCAATACTTATACTGTTATTTATTATAACTGTTTCTATGGTCAACAACGCATTCACCGCTCAGATACGAAACGGAAAAAGACAAATCGGTACATTAAGAGCTGTTGGTGCTTCTATGTGGGATATAGTCGGTATTTATATTCGTGAATTTATCAGCACTATGCCCATAGGATTGATTATAGGTTTTGGTGCATATAATCTTACCTATTTTATGCTTTATTTTATTAATAAACATAATAATCAGCTTGATGAAATGTTACCCTATTCTGTTATACCGGCAATTTTGTTTTGCGTAGCACTCTTTGCCGTATGTTCGGTAAATCTGTTTATTCAGGTTAGAAAACATATCAAAACAAATATTGTAGATAACATCAGGGAGTTATGATTATGAAAAAAATATTTTCAGTGTACTTCATCTTAATAATGATTTTAATTTGCAGTTTGACTTGCTTTGCGGTAGAAAGTTCAGTAACAGAAGCAACTGTCCCTGAAAAGGAAGAAGCAACACAAAATATGTCATCTGTAAGACTGATTGTTTCTGATTTTTCGGTAGATAACGATTGCGTTATTCCGGGTAAGCAAGCAAAAATAAAAATAACAGTAAAAAACACAAATTCAGAAAAAGCAGTCAGAAATGCTATATTCAAACTGACTGAGAGTGAGAAAGAACTCATACCTGAGGGAACAGGCGTACAGTATGTAAAATATTTTGAAGATTCATACATATTGGAAACAACGATTTCTGCTGTCAATACGGCAAAAGAAGGCAGGCATGAGCTTACACTCTCGGCAGAATATGAAGACAGGTATTATTCATCATACAGCTTCAATCAAACACTATATGTAAATGTCAAACAACCTGTTTCCGTTGATTATTCAGGAATTACACTACCTGTAAAATCTCAGCAGGAATCCACCGTAACT
>JAZUJY010000168.1:0-4576 GCA_045643005.1 Oscillospiraceae bacterium
GTACTTCACATGGCAACAACAGAAGCGGAGGCTACTAAGCTGTTTGTAAATACATACCTTGCACTTCGTGTCAGCTATTTCAACGAGCTTGATACTTATGCAGAAGTCAAGGATTTGAACACATCGAATATTATCAAAGGCGTATGCCTTGATCCAAGAGTAGGGGATTACTACAACAATCCGTCATTCGGTTATGGCGGTTACTGTCTGCCGAAGGATACAAAGCAGTTACTTGCAAATTATCAGGACGTTCCACAGAACATGATGACTGCAATTGTAGAGTCAAACCGTACTCGTAAGGACTTCATTGCAGACAGAATTCTTGAAATTGCAGGTACTTATGGAAATAGTGCATCTTACTCAGCTGAACAAGAAACAAAGCAGAAAGAAGTCGTTGTAGGCGTATACCGTTTGACTATGAAATCAAACTCTGATAACTTTCGTCAGTCTTCAATTCAGGGCGTTATGAAGCGTATCAAGGCTAAAGGTGCTACGGTTATCATTTATGAGCCAACGCTTGAAAACGGCAGCACATTCTTTGGTTCACTTGTTGTTAATGACATCAAGAAGTTCAAGAAAAAATGTGGCTGTATCGTAGCAAACAGATATGATACTGTACTTGATGATGTTGAAAAAAAGGTTTATACAAGAGACCTTTTCAGAAGGGACTAAGATATGAGCAAAGCAGTTGTAGAATTAAACGGAAAAAATATCCTTGTAACCGGTTCGCCTGGATTTATCGGTGCAAACCTTGTGCTGAGACTTCTAAAGGAGATGTCCTCTGGTTCGGTAATCTCACTTGATAATATGAACGATTACTATGATCCAAAGCTGAAGGAGTATCGCCTTGGATTGATTGAGGAGGCAAGCAAAACTTCTAACGTCAAACACATATTCATTAAAGGATCTATCGCAGATAGTGAACTGATAGAAAGGATTTTCGATGACTATGAGCCCAACATTGTGGTAAACCTTGCAGCTCAAGCTGGTGTCAGATACAGCATCGATCATCCTGACGTGTATATCCAATCAAATATCATCGGATTCTATAATATTCTTGAATGCTGTCGCCGTCACCCTGTAGAACATTTAATCTACGCAAGTAGTTCTTCCGTTTACGGAGGCAATAAGAAAGTGCCGTTCAGTGTAGATGACAAGGTGGATAACCCTGTAAGTTTGTATGCGGCAACAAAGAAATCCAATGAACTTTTAGCGCATTCATATTCCAAGCTTTACAATATCCCATCCACAGGTCTGCGTTTCTTTACTGTATACGGACCTGCAGGCCGTCCTGATATGTTCTACTATTCAGCTACAAATAAGCTGGTAAAAGGGGAGAACATAAAAATCTTCAACTATGGCAATTGCAAGCGTGACTTTACCTATGTTGACGATATTGTCGAGGGTGTATACCGTGTAATGCAGGGCGCACCTGAGAAAGCAAATGGTGATGACGGTCTGCCTATTCCGCCTTATGCAGTGTATAACATCGGCGGTGGTACTCCTGAAAACTTACTTGATTATATCAGCACTTTGCAGGAAGAACTGGTAAGAGCGAAGGTATTGCCTTCTGATTATGATTTTGAAGCACATCGTGAACTTGTTGCAATGCAGCCTGGTGATGTTCCCGTAACTTATGCAGACGGCAAGGCACTTGAAGAAGATTATGGTTTCAGACCGCAGATAGGCATTCGTGAAGGTCTGAGAAAGTTTGCAGAGTGGTACGCTGAATATTATAATTAATCATAATGCCCGCTTACTAAGGCTTCAAATGGCGTAGATAATTTGCTGATTGAAAGCATAGTATGTGGGCAGTCTCTTTGTCGTTTATTTTCACTATCCTCCTCCACTATTGAAATGCATACTCTTTTTGTAGTATATATAAAAATGAAATACTGCCATCAGAAGATAACAGAAGCATCCAAGACGAATCCATAGTATTGACAAAAATTAGACAGTATGCTATAATTAATCGAAACATTTTATGATAGCACCGCATATTGTATTTTTATGGCATAATGTGTAAAAAAATTCAGGACGTAATTGTAAAGTGATAATATCAATTCGATGCGTCTGATAATGTTTTATTGCACCCCACTATACTATTATAAAGCGAGGAAAACTAATGAACAAAAAATTTATTGGCATTATTGCAGCAGTTAGTCTGCTTGCAGTAAACAATGCTGTACCTTCTGCACAGCCATTAGCAGATATTTTTGAAAACAGCACTATCACAGCAAATGCATCTGAAACAGATAATGGCTCATGCGGTGAAAATCTGACATGGATGGTTAGCGGTAACACACTTTATATTTCCGGCAGCGGTGATATGGATGATTTTACATATAATCCTCCATGGAATAAATATTCTTATGATATAAGAAATGTCGTACTGCCCGATGGACTTACAAGTATTAGCGGATATGCTTTTTACAATTTTCACTCACTTACAGAAATAGATATCCCAGATTCGGTTAAAAGTATTAACACTTTTGCTTTTGAAAACTGTCAAAATCTCAAAAGTGTAAAAATGCCTGCCTCTCTTGATTATATAGAAAGCTTTGCATTTGCTTCATGTATGTCACTTCAGGATATAGAACTTCCATCTTCTCTTACAAGCATCGGTGATAAGGCATTTAATTGGTGTTTTAATCTTGATAGTATAACGATACCTGCTTCGGTTACAAATCTCGGCAGATCTGTGTTTTATAACTGTACTGCTCTGAAGGAAATCAATGTAAGTGAAGATAATCCGAATTACAGTTCTATTGATGGCGTACTCTGCAATAAAGAGCAAACAATGTTGATACAGTATCCTCTGGGAAAAAATGTAACAGAATATATAATTCCTGAATCAATCAGAACTATCGGAGAATCAGCTTTTGCGTTTTTAGACCATGAAAGCATTAACATTCCGGAAACTGTTACAGATATAGGTGAGATGGCGTTTGAAAATGCAAAAATTTCAAATATAACAATTCCAAATTCTATTACAAGTATCAGTAATGGTATGTTTTATAATTGTGAATCACTTAAAAACATAACAATTCCTGATTCTGTTACAAGCATCGGTGATAATGCGTTTAACGGATGTACATTTTCAAATATAACGATTCCTGATTCTGTTACAAGTATCAAAAATGGTGCGTTTGCTTTCTGTGAATCACTTACTGACATAACAATTCCTGATTCTGTTACAAGTTTTGAAAATGGTTTATTTTTATTCTGTAAATCTCTTAAAAATATAACAATACCAAATTCAGTTAGAAGTATCGGAGAAAGTGCATTTAGCAATTGTTATTCACTTGAAAGCATCACATTTCCTGATTCCGTTACAAGTATCGGCAAATCTGCATTTTTCGATTGCAAAATGCTAAAAAGCGTAACAATACCTGATTCCGTTACAAGTATTGAGCAAGGATTATTTCAGGCATGTACCTCACTTAAAAGCATTACACTTCCAAAGTATGTTACAAATATCGATAAAGATGCATTTAAAAATTCAGCAATTGAAAATCTGATACTGCCTGATTATGTTACAAGTATCGGTGAGTATGCGTTTAATATGTGCACATCACTTCAAAGCGTAACGATACCTGAATCTGTCATATCCATCGGAAAAGGATGCTTTTTAACTGCCACAAAAAATCCTGTTACTGTTTATTATGCAGGAGTAAGAACACAGTGGAATTCAATTAATATAGAAGAAAACAACGACAATATACACGTTATTTATGAAAGACAAAATAAAGTATATCCTTCAGAAGTATCTCTTGCTCTTGACGGCACTTTGAATGTTAGAATCAAGTTCAATACAGATTTTTCAGAAAATGAAGGCTATATGATAAACGGCATACCTGTGTCTTCATCTGATAATATTGTAGTTTACTCTACTGCAGCAAAAAACTTTATGGATGATATCGTTTTTCAATACAAAGGCTGGGAAGTATGCAGATGCAATATTTCAGATATAATTACAAAATACAAATCAATGAATAATACAAAGGATATTGCTTCTGCACTTGAAAAATATTGCGAAGCTGCTAAAGCTTATTTCAGCAACGAAACTGTAACAGATTACTCTGCGTCATACAATAAGATAATAAATGCAATCGGCAGCCATAATGTAGATATGGGTAAAGACTATTACGGTTCATCGCTTCTTCTGAAGTCAGGCACAATTCTCCGTCACTATTATACATCAAATATCTCAGGCTCAACTAAAAAAGGCAATTTATACTATATTGACGAGGTTGTTCCTGCACATTTTTACTCAAACAAAAATAAATACTGTGTAAATGACTATATTTACATAGTACTTAAAAGTAATACAACTGATGCAAAACTAAAAAATCTTTGTGTTGCTCTTTATAATTACGGTGTTGAGGCTGAAAATTATTCATAAACCAACATAGATACTAACTATTCATTTTTTCAAATAAAAAAGCCTGTGGAGCTTGATTTTTAATCAGCCTCCTCAGGCTTTTTGCTGTACTGCTATAATTATTGCTCATTAAACGTAACCGCCAACCACACCCTAACGTTGATTCGGCACTAAAAATGCGATAAAATAGTT
>JAZUJY010000169.1:0-1674 GCA_045643005.1 Oscillospiraceae bacterium
CCTGCAGGCTATGCTGCCTGGCTACCAGCCTATCATACTGCCTTCTCATTGTAAAGTGGCTTTCGCGGCATAAACGCTGGCATATTAATACAGAAAAAGCAGAATTAGCAAACTGCATACTAACTCTGCTCTTCTAAAAAATTTGAATAAATTAAAAAAACTTACACACTTTACTTGACAAACCCCTTTTCTTCCAACAGAACGTTTCAGATCACTGTTTACAAGTTCATCAGGATTGTATTCAGGAGCATATGGTGGGAGATAAAACACCTCGATATCATCCTTATGTTTCTCAACCCACGCCTGTACTTTTTTGGAATGATGCACTCTGAGATTATCGAGGATCAGAAACACCTTTTTTGTGCTGTCATGAACAAGTCTTCTCATGAAATCAATCAGTTTATCAGAGTCCATATTATCTTTGTACAGCACAAATCTCAGCTTGCCTCTTTTGGAAACAGCTGATAACATATTAATCTTAAATTTCTGAGATTCTGTTCTTACAACAGGCGTTTTTCCCTTTGGTGCATATCCTTTCATGTAGTTGCAGGTGTTCTGTATATTGGTTTCATCGCCAAAGAAAATCTCCGCATTTTCGGCATTTGCACGTTCTGTAATACCAGGAAATTCTTCATTCAGCCACTTGTCAATCTTCTTCTGATCCTGTTTGTAAGCACGTTTCACAGGTCGCTGAACACTGAATCCCCATCGCTGAAGATAATAGCCGAGTGTGGATAATTTCATTCTAATTTGATACTTCTGATAAATCAGTTCTGCAATATTATTTCTTGTCCACATACATTCCTTGAATTTCTGCTGCATCGGATCTTTTTCAATGATAATCGACTGTATTTCTTTTTCTTGTTCTGGTGTAAGTATTCTTTTTTCTCCGGTTTTTCTTCCCATTGCTTTGGGTTTAATGCCTTGTATTCCTTCTTTTTTGTATGCTGATTTTACATTGGATACGTGTCCTTCACTCACGCCAAGCTGATTTGCAATTTCCTTGCCCTTGATTCCTTTTTTCAGCATTCTTACGATCAGTTTTCTGATTTCATATTGTGTTTCACTGCTGCTTTTTGGGGCAGCCAATTTCAGTTCGTCTTCCATGCTTCTATTATATCATATTTACTCCAAAACTTCAAGAGTTAATTGGTATATCAATAATAATCCCTATCAGAAGTATGCTCCCTTCCTTCTATCATACTCCTGCATTATTTACTTCTTTTTCCTTAGCTTAATGACATTAGTTTTGCGCCCTCTCTTTTGGTTTCTTATTCATTTTTTTTTAGAAATGCACTCGGTGCATTTCTAAAAATTTTCAGTTGCCATATCATTTTTTCTGACGATTGCACCCGGTGCATTTCTTAAAAAAAATCTCAGAACAGCCTTTACTTAAAAGTAATTGGTGTTCACTGAAATTCCGTATTCTGAGCAGACAATTTTGCTTTGTCGTTCTCAATCATTGTCAAAAAATATTTAAAGCGATTTTTAATATCACGTTCTTTCTCCTCAACGCAAAAACGCTTGTACATCTTGCGAAGATAATTGAATTTATCCATTTTCAAGCCGTATCCCGTTTCAGCCATGCATTCTTCATTTACTGCAATAGTCAGATACTGTACCTGTTCTGCTGTAAAAGTGTCATCAAAACAATCTGAAAAGAATCTGGTTCTT
>JAZUJY010000170.1:0-3484 GCA_045643005.1 Oscillospiraceae bacterium
GCTGATATCATTCCATGTCATGTCTATCATGTCGGATTTCTCACCGCTTACAGCACTGTTCAGTATAAGGGTCTGCTGAGGTCTGTCAACTACCTTGAGTGTGCGGCTGCCTTCCTTGATGAGATTGCCCTCTGAATCAAAAAGCTTTGCATTTACAATATACTCGCCGACATTTTTTACTTTGAAAGTAAGCTGATCTCCGCTGCTGTAGATCGGAAATTCTGCTTTTCCGTCGAAATATTGTATTTCGCCTTTTTCAATAACTGCATCAAATGATGTTTCGGCAATAATATTATCTTTTTCGGATACTTCAAGTTCAATTTTTCCATTGTATACATCATTTGAATAATAGTTTATCTCTGCACCGGCATTAATTTCCGTTTCATTTCCGGCATATACATAATAATCGCTTAGTACAGGACCAAACCAGTTTACTTCAAATTGAGTATCATCTTCGGCATTGAGCTTTTCGTTTATAACAGGCTGATCTGATACCTCAAGATCTGTAATTGTGCGCAGTACTTCATTTCCCTGAACATAGCATCCGACAGATACTTCATAGATTCCGACCGCAGATGTATCAGGTTTGAATGTCAGTGACAGATCCTTTATATGATTTTTTTCAGGAACAAGTGTCACGTCCCTGACCGTTGATTCGATCTCTTTGCCATCCTTGGTTACAATAGTTTTGATCTGTACAGAATTTTCAACATTTGATGCATAAAGAAGATCATATGAAACATTTACTTCGGCATCTGTATTTACAAGAACTGCACGTTTATCAAGTTCAACATTAAGTTCAGATACTTCTGTAGCATAATTTGGTTCTGCTGAAGAAAAATTGATATTGATTCTCTGACTTTTAAGCAGTCTGTCTTTATTGGATAATTCGGCAAGCACAAAAATATCCTCTCCGTCAGGTTCGGCAAGCTTGAATTCGCTTAAATCTGTCTCAACAGCATTTCCGTCAGCCTTGCACAATACCTTTAAAGATTGTTCATCTACCGCTGTTTTTCCGTTGTATAACGTAATTTTCAGGTCAAGCTCAGTATCGCAGTTGCTTGTATAACCAATGAAGGTCTTGCCGCTGATAGTACTTGACCGTTCAGCACTTGCATTATTGCTTGATAATGCAGTATCAAAAGCCGTTATGTCTATTCTGTTTTCAAAATTTATGCCGTTGAGAAGCCTTACTGCGACTGAAGTTGCTTCAATATTCTCTGCAAAACTTCCGTCGGATTTTTCAGCCTTGTCAAGTTCCTGTACAATACTATAATAGTCTATTTCCTTGTTGACTGCCTGTTCTGCAAGGTATTTCCATAAAGTTTTTCTAATTCCGCTGTCAGAATAATCATCTGCTGATTTACTTTCAAGGTAGCTGAGTGACGGTTCCAGAACTGAAACATCAAAATTGTTTGCACTGAGATATCTTCCCACATTGTAAACTACCATAGACGTGAGTATATCATCACTGTCGCTTGCTTCTGTATATGAAAAACCACCGTCTTTGTTGACTGAATTCATAAGATAACTGCAAATGGCTGTTCCTGAAAGATCATTGCTGGAATAATTGGTATCGTTTACCGCTTCAAGAACAAGGACAGAATCAAGGATATCGCTTCCATATTCAGGAAATATTCCAAATCCACCGTCAGAATTTTGTTTTACTTCCATTTTCAGCAGATACTCTGCATTCCCGAAAGAAGCTGCAAGCCTTGATGAAATGTCGGTATTGTCATATTCTATAACACCTTCTGCCCATTTTAGACTCTCCTCAGGAACGTTTTCACCTGATGCTCTGAGAGCTGTCACCGATTCAGCAGTATCATTTACCAATCCGCTGTTACCAAAACTTCCGTTTTCATTTTTTTGGGATTTAATAAAAGAAACTGCTTTATCGGTTATGGTTTTGCTGAGATCTTTGGTGCTTGTTGATGTCGGACCGTTAGCTTTGACATTAATCATTGCAACTGTATTCAACGCCAATACACCGCTGAGAAACACAGAAATTTTCTTATTTCGCTTTCTCGGGCTGCCTTCTGATAATTTCAACTTGATCATACTCCTTTACATATAATATTGATATAGAAAACACCAAAAAAATTATATCACAAAACCTGTCACTTTGTCAATGCATTATTTACCTTTGATGAGCCATAAATTGTATTATTTTTTACAGAAATATTCTTTTTCGCAGAGAGTATCTGTAAATATGCTTTGTACAACGCCCTCTTAACGGCGATACTCATACAGAAGTTTTTACTCTTTATCGGGGAAAAAACTTTTTCAAATCGGTATGGATCATTTTATGAAATAAGGGGATCAATATGTCAGGAAACAGCTTCTGGGATAGAATATCAGGTGTGTACGATTTATTTGAAAGAGCGTACAACAGAAAATGCTATGACGGCACAGATATAAGAATAGCAAAGGAGATGCCTTATGTGCGTCTCTAAAAGCCCTATACAAAGAGGAGAAAAAGTAGTATAATAAAGATATGGAAAACAAACAATTAAGTATCTTTGATACAGAGAACAAATACGAAAGATTAACAAAATTAGGAGATCCGCTTGAAAGATTGAATGAAATAATAGATTGGGAAATGTTCAGGGAAAAACTCACATCAGTGTGTCAGAATCCCGAAATAATCTCGCTCCGTCCGCCAACATTGACAGAACCTGATAGAAATGCTGTCAGGTCGTGCCGACGGTGAGAAACTCAAAAACAGCTCAGATTTCTCACACGTCGGGCAATTTATTGTAGCATTTCTCTCAGAACCCGTCAAGGTCAAGTCACCTTCGGTGATGGCTGCATTATGCCTCTGGTTCAAAATCTAAAAACAGCTCTGTTTTCGGGCATAACAAAGCACTCTCTCAAATTGAAAGAGTGCTGTATGTCATGCTGCATAAGCCACACGGTGAATCAAACCAATAATAGTCCGAAATCGCTGTCACGGTTGGAAATTTCTCATATGACGAGGAATGCATTCGGGTGATACAAAATTGTGTTTTCCAGCCCGGAATACTATTCATTCAGTGAATATAATAGACTGTTGCAGTATCATAAATATACCATTCGTAATTTATTCTATGCAATTCGATAGAATGAATCTGCAAACCATATTATCCGGATCCTGAAACTGGATACTGGAGAAGATATGCTGTATTTCTTTTTGAAATTCATTTGTATCTTCATCTAAAACAGATAACATTGGTAAAAGAAAGAGCTTTTCCAGTTCACTTAATCCTTTTGATAAAGCCAAATAATCACTATACGCTATACTATGTGTTTCATAATGCGGCCCCGTACAGCCAATCTTATCGTCACCAACATAGTATTCAACGTCTCCCGGATGAAAAGCAACACGATATAATATCTTGTCGGAAAGCAGTATTTCCATATAATTCGGATGAGCGACATAACCATCGTTGTCATCAAATACGCCATCGTAATACTGTGTCAGTTCGTTGATTTCTGAATCATA
>JAZUJY010000171.1:0-4224 GCA_045643005.1 Oscillospiraceae bacterium
AACCTTGTTCATAATATCCTCCGAAAACTGTATTTCTATGCAAACGCATGGAGTGACTTAAAATTCTTTTATATTTTAACACTTTAATTTCCAAAAGTAAAGCATATAATTTCAGGGAAAAAACGATTGCATAAACCTGACGGAGAATATATAATGATATACAGCAAAATTTGCGCTTAGCAAAGGGGAAAAGAAAATGAACAGCGCTGAACAGTTTCTTATCAGACATAAAATGAATCCTGAACTTATCTGCCCGGCCAGATGCGCCGAACAGAACTTATTATGTCGTTTTCTGATTATTCTTTTGATTGTTATTATGCTTCTTTCTTTTCCTGTCATTCCTGCTCAGTCAGCATTTGCTGAGGATGAGATTCCTGAAGACTGGTTTGATGATGCTCTGTTTATTGGCGATTCAATTACCGGATCGCTTTGTAATAAGGTTCTTATGGATGGCGGACTCGGTCAGGCACAGATATTGTATGTGAACGGGCTCAGCTGTCACGGCATAATTCGAGATAACAGAACAATTCCGTATATGGGCAATGGTCTGGCAATCAGTGAAATACTTCAGAAATCCAAAGCCAATAAACTGTTTTTAATGCTTGCAATGAACGATATCGGACAAAAGGACGAAGTATTAGTTGAGTCGTGGACGAAACTCATTTCCAATATACGGGAAAAGTGTCCTGATGTCAGAATTTTTATTCAGTCCGGTACACCTCTTTTCTTTGAGCATGATTGGTTTACTAATGCCAACATGACGGCATATAACGAGCTGCTTCAGAATCTTTGTGAAGAACTCGACTGCGTTTATGTTGATGTGACTGCCGGACTCGCGGGTGCGGATGGTTGCTTGCTGGAGGAGTATCACCTCGATTCATTACATCTTACAATCGCTGCCTGCAAAATCTGGATAAAGAATCTTAAAGAACCAGCGAATTATTCTGCTGATATTATGGAGGGAAACAATGACTAAAAAACAATTTGTCTCAATCGCATTGTTAATATGCGTTTTGCTCAGCGCATGCGGAAGCAGTAAAGCCCCAATTACAGTCGACCTGAACAATCTTTACGGTAGTTTATCGGAAACTGAGAATATTAAGGAAATGATTTCTGTTTCTCCCGATAAAGCTTATATACTCTTCGGAATTAATCCGGATGACTGCCTGCAGGAAATAACAGCAATTTGTTCTGAAAGTCTTCTCGCAGATGAGATTTGGCTTGTTGAAGCAAAAGACGAAGCCGCTGCCGAAAGAATAAAAGAGCTTGCTGATGTAAGAATTTCTCAAAAAGCTGATGAATTAAGAGATTATTTACCGGATCAATATAAAGTTGTAGAAAATGCAAAGCTCATTTGCCACGGAAACTATGTCTTTCTCATCATACATCCTGATCCCGATGCGCTCGTGACATTAATAAACAACTCTTTTGGTGCATAAGAGGGGAAAATCTTGGTTTTTTCAAGCAACGTATTTCTTTTTGCTTTTTTGCCGGTCGTTTTGACTGCATATTATATCACCCCATGTAAGTTCAGAAATATTGTGCTTCTCACAGCCAGTCTGTTCTTTTATTCATGGGGTGAGCCTATTTATCTCTTCCTAATGGCGGCAGTCATCGTAATAAACTATTGTGGCGCTTTAGTTATGGAAGCAGCGGGAAAAGATGAAAAAAAGCGGCATAGGGCTTTGATTTTTTCACTGGTTTTAGATCTTTCTCTGCTTGTTTTTTTTAAGTATTCGTTTTTCCTCGCTGAAAGTGTCAATTCACTTCTTCCGTATTCAATGCGTTTTTATGTCCCGAACATCCCGTTGCCTATCGGAATTTCCTTTTATGTTTTTCAGTCAATTAGCTACACAATCGATGTGTATCGACGAACTGCAGCAGTACAACACAGTCTGGTAAAATTCTCAACCTATATTTCACTCTTTCCTCAATTGATTGCAGGGCCTATTGTCAGATACGGCGATATCGAGCAACAGTTGTCTTCGCGTCACGAAAGCTGGGAAGATTTTTCCAGCGGCGCCATGCTTTTTGTTATAGGCCTTTCAAAAAAACTCCTTCTTGGAAACAATATGGGAGCATTGTGGGAGGTACTCAAAACAGGTGACGGCACTCTTTCTGCATGGGTCGGGATGATAGCGTATACTCTGCAGATTTATTTTGATTTTTCCGGTTATTCAGATATGGCTATAGGGCTTGGAAAAATGCTCGGTTTCACTTTCCCCCTCAATTTCGACTATCCGTATATTTCAATAAGTATTACTGAGTTCTGGAGACGCTGGCATATTTCTCTGTCTACATGGTTCAAGGAATACGTTTATATTCCTTTGGGCGGAAATCGGTTAGGCCTTCCAAGACAGCTCTTAAATATACTGATTGTCTGGGCACTTACAGGCCTGTGGCATGGTGCAAGTTGGAATTTCGTGCTGTGGGGTGTGTATTATGCTTTCTGGCTATGCCTTGAAAAGCTGTTTCTTCTGAAAAAAAGCGCGAGACTGCCAAGAGTTTTAAAACATATCGGTGTGCTGCTGATAGTAAGCTATGGCTGGATGATCTTTTATTTTGATGATTTGCGGCTCTTGAAAGGGTTTACCGGAAACTTGTTTTCTTCGACTGCTGAGAGCATCTATTCCTTGAACACCATTTTCGCCTATCTCCCGATTCTGCTTATCTCTGTTTTTGCTGCCACGCCTGTGATGACACGCTGGACTGAAAAACTGCCGAAAAAAGCAAAAAATGTTTTTAATGCTATTACTATGGCAATACTTCTGCTGTTGTGCTCGGCTTCTCTGTCATCCCAAAGCTATAATCCCTTCATTTATTTCAGATTCTGATGAAAGAAACACAAATGAAAACTTCTCATATTACAGCTGCAGCTCTTATTTTTTGTGTATATATTGGACTGGTTTTCGCTTTGCTTTTGTTTCTGCCTGAAAAAGATTTTTCACAAAATGAAAAGCGCTATTTACAGGAAAAACCTGAGCTCAGCTTTGAAACAGTCATTTCTGGTGATTTCGGAGAGAAAGCCGAAAAATATACTGCTGACCATTTACCTGCAAGAGATTTTTTCGTGACAGTATATGCTCACGCGGAAAGATTTTTTGGGCTTCAGAGTGAAAAGAAAATAAGTGTTGGGGCAAGCGGACGCCTGTACGAAAGAGCACAGCGCAGGAATGAAAAGGCTGCAAAAGCTAATATCTCAGCTATTAATGTCTTTTCTGAAAAAATCAATCATAAAGTTGATCTGATGCTTGTGCCTTCTGCGGGGTATGTTCTGCAAGATGATATTCAAGGGCATTATGATCCGTTTATTGACGGCGAGCTCATAGATGAGATCTACGCCTCAATTTCAGACCAAGTCCATGCGATTGATATTTGCAGTTTGTTTTTGAATACTGAAAACAGATTTGACCTCTATTATGGGACGGATCATCACTGGACAAGTTTTGGGGCTTTTTGTGCCTATAAAAACTATATGGACATACTTGGCCGACAACATCCTGAATTATCAGATTACAGGGTTGAAGAGGTAGAAGGATTTTACGGAACAACGTATTCTCGCGCCTGCTTCTGGGAGCATCCTTCTGAAAAAATCGAGCTTTGGCACAGTGGCGGAAGTTTTACGGTAGATCTTCAATCTGAAGGAAAACACGAAGGATTGTTCTTTTATGAAAAACTGGACAATGATGATAAATACCCCGTATTTTTAGGCGGAAATCATCCCACTTCTACAATAAACAATTCTTCTTCAAAAGCAGACGGCAAGATCCTTGTGATTTGTGATTCTTTTGCGAACTGTTTTGCTGGCTTTCTTGCAGACTCGTATGAGATGGTCACTCTTGTTGATTTACGTTATTATAAAAGTCCGATTTCAGAGCTAGTAGAAGCAGAAGAATATGATGATGTTCTTGTTCTGTATTCTTTGAACAATTTTTTGACAGATGCGAACATCGTATGGCTTGATTGAGTATACAGTTACCGAAGAGAATGACGGCATTATTCCGGTGGAGAATATATAAATATACAGCAAAATTTGCGCTTAGCAAAGGGGAAAAGAAAATGAACAGCGCTGAAGAGTTTCTTATCAGACATAAAATGAATCCTGAACTTATCTGCCCGGCCAGATGCGCCGAACAGATGAAAGATAATATGATCGCGGGGCTGAACGGCAATGTCGTCGACATGCCGATGATACCGGCGTATCTGTCAAACGAAGGGACGGTG
>JAZUJY010000172.1:0-2130 GCA_045643005.1 Oscillospiraceae bacterium
AGAGGCACAATTAAAAAGAGAAAGCAAAGAGAACAAAAGAAAGAGACACAATTAAAAAGAGAAAGCAAAGAGAACAAAAGAAAGAGACACAATTTAAAAGAGAAAGCAAAGAGAACAAAAGAAAGAGACACAATTTAAAAGAGAAAGCAAAGAGAACAAAAGAAAGAGACACAATAAAAAAAGAGAAAGCAAAGAGAACAAAAGAAAAAGAGACACAATAAAAAGAAAAATAGAAAGTTTAGAACAAAAGAAGGAATAAGTCAATTAATTAAGCAATGCTTAAAGAAAAACTGTATTTGTGATTGATAGATTCTTCACAAATACAGTTTTTTGTTATAAGGAGGAAACCATTATGAAAAACATTAAGAAATTATCAGCATTCATGTCAGCAGTTATGCTTTGCAGTGCAGCAGCAAACAGCGGAGCTGCAGTATTTGCAGAAGATACAGACAGCACTGTTGCTGCTGTAAATAAATCAGTTTCTTATATAAATTTATATGAAGATAAGGATGCAATGATTGATTTTTGTGAAAATACTAAAATTGCATGCAGTGATGGAAAAGTAATATTTGGATGCATCAGTTCAGATGAAAAACCTGAATATGAATATTTTTACAATAAAAACGGAAAAGTCTTAGTTGATTGTAACTGGACATACACAGATTTAAATCTTCAGATGAGTTATAAAAATGCCGATGGAAAAACATATTATATTTTTTCCTGTGATGATATAAATGACGGAATATTTATTCTGAACAATAAAGCAAATGAAGCAGTAACTGCATATAAAATAACAGAAAACGGAAATAAAGCTGAAGAAATTTCGATTAACGCAGCTGAAAGAATAATATGCGATATTCCGGATTGTATGCCGGTTGGATTTGATGAATTTGTAGATTTCTGCAAAAATAAGAAAATAGCTGTCGGAAACGGAATGGTTATTTTTGGATTCGAAGCAGCTTCTGACAAAGTAAATATTGATAGTTTTACTGTAGAAACAAATGGTACAGAGAAACCTGTAGTTAAAGAAACCGGATTCATGTTCACTGATGATAATAAATATATTCTTCTGAACTGCAAATATTTGAATGATGGAATAGTTGTAATAAAGAACAAGGATACAGAAAAAAAATACTATTATGAAATATCGGAAAACGGAAATAAAGCTGAAGAAATTTCAATTTACGCTGCTGAAAGAATACTTAAAAATATTCCGGACTGCGTACCGTTTGGACCGGAGGAATATGTAGATTTCTGTGTAAATAAGAAAGCCGCAGCAGGAGACGGACTGGTTGTTTTTGGATTTATCACAGAATCTGAAAAGATAACCAATGATAGTTTTATCATATCCAAAAATGGAGAAGAGAAATCTGCAATTGAAAAAATGGGCTTTTCATATTATGATGATACAGCCAATGCAGGAAAACAGTATTGTATTTTGAAATGTAAATATTTGAATGATGGTATAGTTGTAATAAAGAGCAGCGATACAGAAGAAGAATATTCATTTGAAATATCTGATAACGGAAAAACCATTAAAGAAATAACAGCTTCTGAAGACTATGAACCGGGAGATATAGACGGAAGCGGAGTAACAGAACTGACAGACCTCTCATATCTTTCAGTATTCCTTTTAGGAGATTGTGAATTTACACCGGCCCAGATGCTTGCAGCAGATGTAACCGGAGACGGGGAAGTTGATATTCGTGATCTTGCAACACTTAAACAGTTTATCTGCAAGGATCCTGATGTTGTTCTGAAAAAATATACAAAGTAATTTAGCAGACAGATAAAATTCAGTGATAAATTATGATCAGATGTTCCGAAACAAGTAATTTTTTGTATCGGAACATCTGTTTTTTTATTAAAAAATGGTGTTTAGTGCTGTTTGATTAAAGATTACTCAAAATCAACGTTAAATCGCTTAAGTTGATGACATTGCCTATAGAGCAGGTGGATATCCTGCTTGTTGTTATAAAATAATCAAATAATGTATATGCCGTTCCAAAAACCGCATCTGCACGGACTAAAACCGCACTAAAAACGGCAACAGAACCGCACCTTTTCCGGATGAAAACCGCACTTTAACTTGATATAATACAGATAGCACATTAATTTGTGACTAAATGT
>JAZUJY010000173.1:0-2159 GCA_045643005.1 Oscillospiraceae bacterium
GTACTGCTGCTGACAGCAAAAGGAGAACTATCAGACAGGGTACTCGGACTTGACAGCGGAGCTGACGATTATCTTCCAAAGCCTTTTTCTGTATCAGAATTAATGGCAAGAGTAAGGGCAATGCTCAGGCGAAGAAGTGACTATCAGCCTGATATTACAACGATAAACAACGTATCTCTTAATAAGTCAACAATGGAAATTCAGTTCAATGGTAAATCCATAAGACTTGTCGCAAGAGAATTTCAGGTGCTTGAAACCCTTATGGACAACGCAAAAAGAATACTTACTACGGATTTTCTTATGGAGCATATATGGGGATGGGACAGCAATGCAGAAATCAGCATAGTGTGGGTTACTGTATCTTCCATAAGAAAAAAACTTGCCGAGATAAATGCACCAATAAACATCAGAACTGTTCGTGGTGTAGGCTATGCTCTGGAGGAAAGCACATGATAGAGAAAATCAGAAAAAAGTTTATTAAGATTACAATGATTGCAGTTGTTTCTATATTCATGGTAATAACGCTCAGCATAAACGGACTTTTTGCATACAAAATCATAAGTGATCTGAATGCAGTTACTCAGATTATTGTAGATTCAGGCGGTCATCTTAGAAAAAACAAGAACGATATCAATCATTTTAAAGAAGAGAATCCTGACTTTCATCAGAATATTAAGCCAAATGTTAACAAAGACCTTTTCCAAAATAAAGAAATGCCTTTTGCAACAAGATATTTTTTTGCTGTATATGATGAAGAAAAAAATCTCACAGTAATAAATCTCGAATATATCGCATCAGTTGAACAGAATGATGCCGAAATAATCTCTGATACACTTATCAGAAAAGGAATATCAACAGGCTGGAATAATGGTATGCGTTATCGTGTTGCAAAAACCGAAAAAGGATATATGGTTGTAGTAATGGATGCAGATAATCAGGTAAAATCAATTTTATCTATACTTGGAATAACTGTTGTTGTTAGCCTTCTTTCAACCGTTGTGCTGTACATAATCATAAAGATTTTTTCAAAGAAAATAATACGTCCTATTACTGAAAGTTACGAAAAACAGAAACAGTTTATTACAGATGCAGGTCATGAGCTGAAAACTCCGCTTACTGCTATCTCAGCAAACATGGAAATAATAAAAATGACATCAGGCGAGACAAAATGGACAGATGCCGTTGAACGTCAGACAGATAAAATGACAAAGCTTATTACACAGCTCATACATTTATCAAAAATGGACGAAGAATCAGTAAAGCATGAAATGAATGATTTTTCATTATCAGAAGCAGTTTCAGATACTGCTGATGCCTTTTCAGGCATTGCTGAAAATAAAGGACTGAAAATCAAATCTGATATTAAGCCTGATATTTCAGTTAAAAACGATGAATCTGCTGTACGTCAGCTTATTTCTATACTTATGGATAATGCTTTGAAATACTGGGAAAGTAATGGTGAGATTACCGTTACATTAATATCTCAGGAGTATTCATTTTCAAAAAATAAAGTCATTCTGACTATCCAGAATGACTTTGAAAATACTGCCAAATTTGAACCTGACAAGGTGTTCGATAGGTTTTATCGTGGAAATAAGGCTCATATTTCTGACGGGAGCTTTGGTCTTGGTCTTTCAATTGCACGTTCTGTTGCTGAATCATGTAATATACATCTTTCGGCAGATAATAATTTTGATAAGGTATGGTTTACTATGGCATTATAAAAAACAGGCAAGCAGTTTCTGTTTGCCTGTTTTTTTGAATTCAACATGATTATATCGGTTAAAGTCGTTTTGGATTGTCCATAGTTTGCATTTACGAGATTGATTATGGGCATCATCTCAAGCGCTGTGCTGTTGCGGTCTGCCGTATCCACATTATCGCTCAGGGCGATGAAGCGGATATTGAATGAAGGAAAAATATAATCTATATAGTCTCTCCTCATTAAGACCATAATTTCAGAAGCAAACTAATCGACCATATGAGAACGTGAAATTCACCAAAAACAGAATGAAGCGCAAAAGCATACTTGATATTCTGCGGCGCACAGGTCGCATCAAGAATCAGCGTTCCGGCATTTTCAGATGTATTTGTGCCGTCATGATGATCAGAAGTATTGGCATCACCATCATGATCGTCATCATCATGATCGTCTTTCT
>JAZUJY010000174.1:0-14283 GCA_045643005.1 Oscillospiraceae bacterium
TTGATCCTTGTTTTTGACGTAGACTTCTATACAAAAATCATAGGTCTAATTCAATTAGCAAAAAACAGGTATTCGACATCTTTAAGAACATCGAATACCTGTAAAAAAAATTATATTGTCCGCACTTTGCGTAAGAACCCAGTTTGACAGAGCGTTATTTTTTTTATTAAATAAATGAGAATTCAGGCAAATCTTATTCCTCGTCCTCGGTTTTGATCTCCATATCCTTTTCAAGCCATGCTTTTCTGTATTTGTATGGAGTTGTATTCTCAATTGCTTTAAACTGCTTATTGAAATAACATGTATCATAGAAACCACAGGCAACGGATATTTCTTCAAGCGTCTTGTCTGAGTATTTTAACAGCCATTTGGCATTGCCTATTCTCTTCTGCATGATATATTTTGCTATCGTAATACCGTATGCTTTTTTGAATTCCTTGGTCAGGTGGAATTTGCTGATGCTGAACTTTTCACAGATATTTTCAAGATAAATATCTGTTGTATAGTTTCTGTTTATATATCTTCTGATCTCAGCAAGCTTTCTTACGATCTGAGATGTATAGACAGTGTCATTTTTCTTGAATGTCATCATCAATGTCAGCAGTTCAACTATCAGTTTTGACGATCTTACCTCTGTAGAGGAGTCATGCTTTGTATTTATCTCAATAAGCTGTCTCATAAGATCCTCAAAAGGATCAATAAGATCGGGATGTATTACATTGATATACGCATTTGCGAAATATTCATAATATCCTCTTGCTGTAGGACCGTTAAAATGAAGCCACAGAAGCTTCCACGGATCACTCAGACTGCTCTTGTAAGAATGTGGTTTAAGACAATCGATCAGAAAGCAGCTGCCTTTTGTCAAAGTGTAGGTTCTGTTGTTGTAAACCAGCTCACCGCGGCCGTCAAGAACGATAACAAACAGGAAAGAATCAAGGTTGTCACGAATCGTGTTGTACGGCTTGATAACATTTAAGTATCCGATCTCCTGAACATAAAAGAATGTTTCTTTTACTGATGCACTTACTGTACACATTATTCTGTACGAATCATTGGTATAATTACTTTTGAAACTGTCGAACAAACTATCCACTTAAATCACTTCCCCCGGTATTATTATTTATGATCAGCTGTACTGATCTTCATGGAAATATCAAAACATTTTACTGAATGAGTAAGAGCTCCCAAAGAAATGATATTCACACCTGTCATGGCTACATCTCTGATGTTTTCGGAAGTAACATTTCCGGAAGCTTCGAGAAGAGCTTTTCCATTTGTTATTTCTACTGCTTTTTTCATTTCTTCACAGTTCATATTATCCAGCATTATGACTTCAACATTACAGTCAAGAGCTTCTTTAAGCTCCTCCAAACTTCTGACCTCAACTTCTATTTTTACCATATGACCTATCTGAGGTCTGAGTGCGTTTACTGCAGCTGTAATTCCACCGTATGCGTCGATATGATTGTCTTTAAGCATTGCACCGTCAGACAGATTGTATCTGTGATTTTTTCCGCCTCCGACTGTTACTGCATACTTCTGAAGAGCACGAAGGCCGGGCAGTGTTTTTCTTGTATCTGTTACCATGGCATTTGTGCCTTTTACAAGTTCAACACATTTGTTTGTTGCTGTTGCGATACCTCACATATGCTGGAGAATATTCAAGGCTGTACGCTCTCCCTTTAAAAGTGTACGTGTTGAACCTTTCATTCTTGCTATGATATCGCCTTTTTTTACTTTCATGCCGTCTTCCATCAAAATAGAAAAATCAACATTTCCTCCGGCAAGATCAAAAACCCTTTTTGCGATCTGAATCCCACAAATTACCCCATCATCCTTAGCGACATAATAAGCTTCACTGATATGAGAATCATCAATAAGGTTGTCTGTTGTAACGTCAACGTAATTAATGTCCTCAAGTAATGCTGTTTTAATGATATCGTCTACATATGCCTGTGATAACTTCATTTTTGTCCATCCTTTGTAATATAATTTTTACAATCAGTCGTAAATAAAAAAGTGAAGGGGGTGAATTTGTTCGCAGGGCTTTGCGGTCGCCCTGCACCTTCGCTTTTTTTAAGTACGAACGATCTTTTGTGGTTTGTTAGTACTGAATTACTTCTTTCAGTATTAGGTAGGCTACTGTTACGAGTGATTTAGCTTCGATATAATTGGTGTCTACTATATAATTGCCGGAATTGAGCATGTCTCTGATTTCGGAAACTCGTTCAAAACCTCTCTCAGCTTCTTCTTTGTCAGGGATAACGAAGTAACCCTGCTGAAGAATGTGTCTTACCTCTGTTCGGATACCGCTTGGGATCGGTTCTCCGTTCTGGTTGGTTTCAAAAGAGGTGTTTTCAAAATTTTCAGAACAATCTGCTGCCTGTCTGGCTATGTGATATGCTGCCTGTCTTGAAAATACAAGTGCTTCAAGAAGGGAGTTGCTGGCAAGTCTGTTGTTGCCGTGTACACCGGTATGTGAACATTCACCTACTGCATAAAGACCCTTTATCTTTGTCTGAGCGTTTTTGTCTACGTTTATTCCGCCCATGAGATAGTGCTGGCAAGGGAATATCGGGATCTTTTCCTTTGTCAGATCGTATCCCTGTTCCAGAAGATTTTTATAGATCATCGGGAACCTCTTTTTCAAAAATTCAGAATCTTTTCGTGATATATCAAGATAAAAATCAGTTGAATTCTGTTTTCTGCTTTCGAGAATAATGGCATGTGAAACTACATCACGAGGTGCAAGCTCCAGTCTGTCATCATAATTCTGCATAAATCTTTCGCCATGGCAGTTTAACAGGTATGCCCCTTCGCCTCTGACAGCCTCTGAGATCAGAAAGCATTCTCTTGTATGCTTGTTATTGAATGCTGTCGGATGGAACTGAACAAAGCTCAGATGCTTGATGTCAGCTCCAAGTTCATAAGCCATGCAAATACCATCACCCGTTGCAATGGCCGAATTTGTTGTATATTCGTATACACGACCTATACCGCCTGTACCGAGAATAAGGAAATGGGAGTTGTACACCGTGTACTGCTCATCCTTAAGAACATTTATCGAAAAGCCTGTATTCGTTTTCCTTAGTCCACACATCAGCGCATTTTCAATAATAGTCACATTCGGCAGAGTCAGAACCTTGTCAATAAGCTTTGTTACGACCTCAAAGCCTGTTGCATCTTTATGATGGAAAATTCTGTGTCTGCAGTGGCCACCCTCAAGTGTTCTGTGAAGTGTTCCGTCAGGATTTTTATCAAAATCAACGCCGAGATTTATGATATTTTCAATATCATACGCAGCCTCGCTGACAAGAATATGAACTGTTTCATTGTTATTTTTAAAGCCGCCCGCTATCAGCGTATCGTTCTGGTGGAGCTGAATGTTATCGTCCGGAGAATCATAAACTCCGGCAACCCCGCCCTGAGCAAGAGCTGAATTACACAAAGTCAGTGTTCTTTTAGAAATAATCAGTATTTTCAGATCCTTTGGGAGATTTATTGCTGCATAAAGACCTGATACTCCGCTTCCAACAATAATAACATCATAATTATTATCCATGTTAAATCTTCTTTCCAGTATTGGTAAAATTTGTTAAAGCAATTGCTGTTTCAGCCCATTTCAAGCTGAAATTACTTTTTCCTATATTACTATTATACCATAACCAATTTATTTTTCAACAATTTTGATCAATTACATAAATTAAAATATGATTAAAAACTTCAAAAAAAGCCTCAGAACAACGCATTTACGTCGTTCGTCTGCTTTCGTGGTATTTTTTTTATTATTTCTGTTTTTTTTACATTTTCTAATTATTAGTACAAAAATCCGTTGTATTATCTTCTGATTTTTTATTCACCATTATGAAAATCGGGTTTATATCACGTTTTTATTTGACAAAACGTACATTTTGCATTAAAATAATTGTGTTGACTGAACAACAAAAGCCGGAAAGGATATGTAAATATTGAAAAAAATACAAAAATTTTTGTCTTATACTCTTTCGTTCTGTATTCTGTGCAGTTTTTCTTTAACCGGATGCAGCGGCGATAAAAAAAATACCATAAGCGATAAATCAGCTGAAAATACCACTGCAACAGAGACTTCAGAAACTGATGCAGTAAGTGAAACTTCAGATGTTGATACTCAGAAAAGCAGTGATAAAAAGTCAGGAAATTCAGAAAATGTTCTTTTTTCACTGAAAAATTCAAACAGCTGGAATGACGGAAGCGAAACTATATATCAGCTTGACGGTACAATTACAAACAAGCAGCCTGATACTATCTCAGACTGGACCGTCACCGTAACGGTCGGTTCAAGTGTAAATGTAAAAAACTCATGGGGACTGTCATACAGCATCGAAGGCACTGAACTGACAATAACCCCTGATGCCAATACAGGGAATATCATTCAGAACGGCTCGATAAATTTCGGCATCCAGCTTTCATCAGATATACCGATCGATACAAGTACAGCTGTATTTTCATCAAACAGCGTTTCCGGAAATGTTAATAATTCAGGCGGACAGAGTAATTCCGGCAATGTGCAAAACAATACAAACAGTAATCAAAACAAAAATTCAGTACAAAGCTCAGGATTTACCTCCTCTCCAAATGCAAAGGAGGTTCCTGAACCGACTACAAACGACTGGCTTACGGTCAAAAAGAACAAGATCGTTGATTCATCCGGAAAAGAGGTCTGGCTGACAGGCTGCAACTGGTTCGGATACAACACCGGAACAAATATATTTGACGGTCTCTGGAATGCTGATCTCAACACTTCCATAAACGCTATAGCAGATCATGGTTTTAATCTCATCAGAATTCCTAT
The DNA here is from genome assembly GCA_045643005.1 of Oscillospiraceae bacterium. Lineage (GTDB taxonomy): Bacteria > Bacillota > Clostridia > Oscillospirales > Ruminococcaceae > HUN007. Next base: position 4,835 of record JAZUJY010000174.1, read on the forward strand.
ATCCACTCAGCTCGTAAATCAGTGGGAAGACGGCATCTATCCGGAAGCAAATTTCAATCAGGCTACAAATTCATATCTCTGTTCAATGAACAGTCTTGAGATATTTAACTACGTTATCGGTCAGTGCCGTGCCAACGGCATCAAGATCATGATAGATTTTCACTGTGCAACTACAGATGCTTCAGGTCATAACTATCCTCTCTGGTGCGATACAAATGTATCTGAAAAGGATTATCTGAGAGGAATCAAATGGGTCGCAAAAACATACAAAAATGATGACACCATAATTGCAATAGACCTTGAAAATGAACCCCACGGAAAGCAGAGTGAATCTCCGCGTGCAAAATGGGATGATTCCAAGGATGCTGACAACTGGAAATATATCGCTGAAAAAGCAGGAAAAACAGCCCTTGACGAAAACCCGAACCTTCTGGTAATGGTCGAAGGCATTGAAATATACCCGAAAGATCTGAAAAAGAACGGTGACTTTTCTTCAAAGGATGAAAAAGACTATCTCTACAACTGGTGGGGAGGAAATCTCAGAGGTGTCAAAGATAACCCTGTAGATCTCGGAAAATATCAAAGTCAGCTTGTATATTCACCTCACGACTACGGTCCGACAGTGTATGCTCAGCCGTGGTTTGAAAAGAACTATGACTACGATTCACTTATGGATGACTGCTGGTATGACAACTGGTTCTATATCTATGATAAAAAGATCGCCCCGCTTCTTATCGGCGAATGGGGAGGATACATGACAGAGCCTAATCTTACATGGATGACATACTGCAGAGACCTTATAAAAAAATACAAGCTCAACCACACATTCTGGTGCTTCAACGCAAACTCAGGTGACACAGGCGGTCTGGTACTGGACGACTTTACAACATGGGACGAAGAAAAATATGCTTTTGTAAAGGAAGTTCTGTGGCAGGACAAAAACGGAAAGTTTGTCGGTCTCGATCATGACATCAAACTTGGCGAAAACGGTATTTCGCTTTCAGAATACAAATAAATCATTTAGAGAAACAGACAACCTCTGCCGGAAACTTTTCCGGCAGAGGTTGTCTGCTTTTTGTAAATTTAAAGTGTCATCATCTATTCATTTGCTATTGAAGCAATTACCTCTGTCACGAGATTTGATGGAAGCTGTTCGTATCTTACAAATTCAAATGTAAAATCGCCCATGCCTCTTGTGGTCTGTCTGAGATAAGTTGAGAAATCCTGCATTTCTCTGACAGGAACATCAGCAAGGATCTCTGTCATACCGTCTCCGACAGGATTCATTCCGAGCATTCTGCCGCGTCTCTTGTTGAGCTCGCCCATAACGTCACCTGTATTTTCATCCTCAACTCTAACCTTAAGATTTCCTATTGGTTCAAGAAGAACAGGATCTGCCTGCTTGAGACCTTCTTTATAGGCGATCGAAGCAGCTGTTTTGAATGCCATTTCAGATGAGTCTACCGGATGATAGGATCCGTCTACGAGGATAGCTTTCAGACCTACTACAGGACATCCTGCGAGAACACCTTTCTTCATGCTTTCGAGAATACCCTTTTCAACTGCAGGGAAATAGTTCTTTGGAACAGCGCCGCCGAAGACCTTTTCTTCAAATACAAGATCCTCACCGACTGTAGGCTCAAATTCCATCCATACATGTCCGTACTGACCATGACCACCACTTTGTTTCTTGTGCTTTCCTTCAACCTTAACTTTCTTTCTGATAGTCTCCTTGTAAGCTATCTTCGGAACTGTAAGAAGAACATCTGCACCGAATTTATTTTTAAGTTTTGAAGCAGCTATCTCAAGGTGCTGATCTCCAAGACCTGAAATGATCTGTTCTGTAGTTGAAGGATCCTGAACGTATGTAAGAGTAGGATCTTCCTCAAGCAGTCTTGAAATACCGCTTGATATTTTGCTCTCATCACCCTGTGCTTTTGATTTTACTGTCATCGAGAAGCATGGAACAGGATATTCAATATGGTCAAATTTTACTATTCTCTGCTGAGAGCAAAGTGTATCAGATGTGTTGATATCCATCTTTGTGGCTACCACTATATCGCCGGCAAGAGCTTCGGAAACCTCTTCCTGCTTTTTGCCGCACATATTGTAAAGCTTGCCAACCTTTTCTGTAGTGCCGGTCGTAGCATTGAAAACTTCCATTCCTGAAGAAAGCTTGCCTGAGTAAACCTTGATATATGACATCTTTCCTACGAAAGGATCGACAATGGTCTTAAATACAAAAGCTGAAAGCGGTGCATCTTCTGTACAATCGATCTCAACAGGATCTTCATTTATATCCTTTGCAATCGGTTTTGCAACTTCAAGCGGAGAAGGAAGAAGAAGCGAGATCTCTTTGAGAAGCATATCAATTCCTGCAAGTGTAGTAGCTGAAGCACATACAACAGGAGTGATAGTACCTGCATTTACGCCCTTGTGAATACCATCAGTAAGCTCTTTCTGTGTAAATGCCTCGCCCTCGAAGAATTTTTCCATGAGCGCATCATCTGTTTCAGCAACAGCTTCGCTGACAGCCTGAATAAGTCCGTCAAGACGGTAATCCATCTTGTCGTTATTTGAAATATCTCCATCCGGCATAGGTATTTCGACAGCCTGTCCTTTTTCATACTTGTATGCCTTCATTTCGATAAGATTTATATAGCTTGCAATTGCACCGTCTTTAATAACAGGAACAACTACAGGACATACTGTAGGTCCGAAAACTGTTTTAAGATCGGTAAGAGTATTGTAAAAGTTTGCATTCGGGTCATCAAGCTTTGTTACAACAAATATCTTTGATTTATGAAGCTTTTCTGCAAAACTGTAAGCCTTTCTGGTACCAACCTTAACCCCTGATTTTGCTGATACAGTGATCATTACAGTTCCTGCTGCAGTAATACCTTCCCTCATGCCTCCTTCAAAATCAAACAGACCGGGAGTATCGATCAGGTTAACTTTTATGTTATCTGTTGTAAAATTAGCTACAGACGTATTGATCGTAACTTTTCTCTTGATTTCCTCCGGATCATAATCACAAATCGTATTCCCTTCAGCAGTCGTTCCAAGACGATCAGTTGCGCCTGCCTTAAAAAGCAGAGCTTCTGCCAATGAAGTCTTACCAGAACCGTTATGTCCGGCAAGAGCTATATTTTTAATTGTTGCTGCATCTTTAGTCATATCACATTCCCCTTTTTGTGTTGATTTGTACAATAATTATGTTACTTATTATAACACTTTTGTTTCTTTAACACAATACCTAACAAAAAATTTCATATCATCTAATAAACGTCAACAGCCTGCTTTGTACATTATGTATACCATAAAGACATTTACCCGTCTTTATTGTGCAATCTGCGAATATTTGTGTTATTTTTTTGCTCCCCCTGCGAAGGTACAGGGCGACCGCAAAGCCCTGCAATTACTTCCGAACACTTCCTCCGTTATCCCCACAGCGATTATTCATATTATTTTTCGCTATCCCTGCGAAGGTGCAGGGCGACCGCAAAGCCCTGCAATTACTTTCGAACACTTCCTCCGTTATCCCTATACATTCCAAACATTAATTGATAAAAAAATGGCTGTGAATCACAGCCATTTTTTATCAATTATAAATCTCTGTTAATAATCTCAATGCACATCCTGCTGTTATGAAACGGACTCTTCCATTCCCCCGACATAAGAAAATCATCCTTATCTCTGACAAATGCTCCGCTCTCATCAGTGACCGGGAACCATTCCCCGCTCCTTTTATCCTTCTGATATTTCAGAATATAGGACAGCACCTGCTTGCATGCATCAAGAAATTTGGTATCCTTTGTATGCTGATACGCATTTGCAAATCCGATAACACTTTCAGCCTGTATCCACCACAGTCTTCTTTTATTTATAACATCGCCCTCACGACGTGTGAAAACCGCACCGTTTTCAAAAGCGTTTTCAAGCATATTGTCAGCTATCTGATCAGACATACTTTCAGCCTTCAGTGAAAGCTTTTTATCATCTATAATATTACTTACCTTCTCAACGATCCACGAAAATTCAATATCATGTCCATATGACTGTATATCCCCTATAGTGTTCAGATTTCTTGTAAAGAACACAGAAAGAGACCTTTTCTTTGGATCATATCCTTTGTCAGCGATCATGGAAAATACTTTCTTTACACTGTCTCTGACTCTTCTCGAACCGGTGATCCTGAACAGCTCCGTATAGGCCTCGAGAAGACAAAGCATCGTATTCATGGTCTTATCCGTCTCATGCTTCTCATCTGTTAGCTGAATGTTTTTCTGAGGGATCCAGTTTCGTGAAAATGCCTCTCCGTATCCGAATTCATCAGATGCTTTTGTTTCAATATCATCAAATATCTTCAGTGCCAGAGCCCTTGCCTTCTCATTTCCTGAAATTTTAAAATATTCAGAAAATCCATAGATCGCAAAAGCCTGATTATATGTATGCTTCATATAATCTATCGGCTCTCCGCTGCAGTCCATCATCCAGAAAAGTCCGCCAAATTCATAGTCATAACATTTTTCAGACAAGAATCTGAACGCATGATCAGCATAGTCAAGAAGCTGCTCCTCCTTTAAAAGACTGTATGCAGCCGAATAAAACCATAATATCCTTGAATGAAGTACAACTCCCTTCGGAGCATTTCTTGAAACGGTAAGATCAAGATCAGTCTGTCCGTAAAAACCACCGCGGCCATCATACAGCCTGTTCCAGAAAGGAATGATACTGCCTGTAAGTTCTTCTTTGCAAATATCCTTAAGCATACTCACACACCCCTTTAATAAAATCAGTTTTTTAAATTCTGCCGTTTTAATATCCAAGTAGAATAAAAGAAATTACCCCGTCACTAAGTGATGGGGTAAAATCTCTCTGTCTTTAAAAAATGCTTCTATTCTGTTTTACCCAAATAATAATTTACCCTAATTTATTAATTATCCTGTCAGATCAATCCTTGTTCATTCCGCAGCAATTTTTATACTTTTTGCCGCTGCCGCATGGACATGGAGCATTTTCCTTGTTCATTCCGCAGCATTTTTTATACTTTTTGCCGCTGCCGCATGGACATGGATCATTTTCATTTATTTTCTTTCCGGCTGATCTTGATGAAAAGCTTCCGTCTCCGGGACCTGCATTCGGAGCAGGAACTTCATTTGCCTGAACTCTCTTCGGAGGTTCAGCATTTTTCTGGATCTTTACTGTAAGGAGCATTCTTACTGTATCCTCACGAATGGTCTCGATCATTGCATCGAACATCTCAAAACCTTCATATCTGTATTCAACAACAGGATTTTTCTGTCCGTATGCTCTGAGTGAGATACCCTTTTTGAGTTCATCCATATCATCGATATGAGCAGTCCACTTTGAGTCAACAACTCTGAGGAGGATAACTCTTTCGATCTCTCTGATAACATCTGCACCTGATTCTTCTGTCTTCAGGTCATAAGCTGCAAGTGTTCTCTTTGTAAGCATATCCACAATATCCTTCTTTGTGGCATTTGCAAGCTTTTCCTCATCATTTTCGTATTCCTTGAAGTCATCTTCAAGAGTGATCCATCCGAGGAAGTATTCCTTAAGTCCGAGAAGATTCCAGTGTTCCTTGTCATCATTGTCTTCAAGGAGATAATTGTCAACAGTTGATTCGATAAGATCCTTTATCATCTTGAGAATGCTCTCATGGAGATCCTCGCCGTTAAGAACCTTTGCACGCTGATCATAGATGATCTCACGCTGTTTGTTCATAACGTCATCATAATTAAGAACGTTCTTTCTGATGCTGAAGTTTCTGCCTTCAACCTTCTTCTGTGATGATTCGATAACGTTTGTAAGGATCTTGCTTTCGATAGGCATTGTTTCTTCAACGTTAAGTCTTGCCATCATGTTTTCAATTCTGTCTGCAGCAAAGATACGCATAAGATCATCTTCAAGTGAAAGGAAGAAACGGCTTTCGCCCTCGTCACCCTGACGGCCTGAACGTCCTCTGAGCTGATTGTCTATACGACGTGATTCGTGTCTTTCTGTACCTATAATAAAGAGACCGCCTGCTTTTCTAACTTCAACAGCCTTTTCCTTAACTTCTGCATTGAACTTGTCATAAAGCTCTCTGTAGACCTTTCTTGCTTCAAGTATCTCTTCATCATCTGTTTCAGCATATCCTACAGCTTCGTTTATGAGTTCTTCGCTGTATTCCTTCTTTTTCATTTCAAGTCTTGCCTTAAATTCTGCGTTACCGCCGAGGATAATATCGGTACCACGTCCTGCCATGTTGGTAGCAATGGTAACTGCCCCGAATTTACCTGCCTGTGCAACGATCTCAGCTTCTCTTTCATGCTGCTTTGCATTAAGTACTGAGTGCTTGATTCCTTTTTTCTTAAGAAGAGCTGAAAGCTTTTCTGACTTGTCGATAGAGATAGTACCAACAAGTACAGGCTGACCTTTCTTGTTGCACTCTACGATCTGATCGATAACAGCCTGGAATTTTCCGTTTTCTGTTCTGTAAACCTGATCCGGATGATCTATTCTCTGTACAGGCTTGTTTGTCGGTACTGAAATAACATCGAGTTTATATATTTCCTTGAATTCGTCTTCCTCGGTCATAGCTGTACCGGTCATACCGGAAAGCTTTGAATACAGTCTGAAGTAGTTCTGGAATGTAATTGTTGCAAGTGTCTTTGATTCATGAGCTACCTTTACGCCTTCTTTTGCTTCGATAGCCTGATGGAGACCGTCATTGAAACGACGGCCCATCATAAGACGGCCTGTAAATTCATCAACGATGATTACTTCTCCGTCCTTTACAACGTAGTCAATATCACATTTCATGATACCGTTAGCCTTGAGAGCCTGGTTGATATGATGAAGAAGTGTCATGTTTTCAGGATCCATAAGGTTTTCTACATTAAAGTGCTGCTCAGCCTTCTTTACACCTGTACGTGTAATTGTTGCTGATTTTGCTTTTTCATCTATGATATAGTCATATTCCTGATTGAGTTCATCCTGATCTTCCTTGTCGTCCATTTCGACAACAGTGATAGGCTTGAGTGTCTTTGCAAATCTGTCAACGATCTCATAGAGCTCAGTAGACTTGTCGCCTCTTCCTGAAATGATAAGAGGTGTTCTTGCTTCATCGATGAGGATAGAGTCAACTTCGTCGACGATTGCAAAATTTGGTTCTCTCTGAACCATATCCTTTTTATAGATGACCATGTTGTCACGAAGGTAGTCAAATCCGAGTTCGTTGTTTGTAGCATATGTGATATCACAGTTATATGCTGCTCTTCTTTCTTCATTTGTCATATCATGAAGAATAACACCGATCGTAAGTCCGAGATATCTGTAAACCTTACCCATTTCCTCTGACTGGAATTTTGCAAGGTAGTCATTTACTGTTACAACGTGAACGCCTTTTCCTGAAAGAGCGTTAAGGTATGCTGCAAGACATGCAACGAGAGTTTTACCTTCACCGGTCTTCATTTCTGCGATACGTCCCTGATGAAGAACGATAGCACCGATTACCTGTACCGGGAACGGTTTCTTTTCAAGTACACGGAAAGCTGCTTCTCTGACTGTTGCAAGTGCTTCAGGAAGAATTTCATCAAGGCTTTCTCCTTTTGCTACACGATCCTTAAAGATCTGTGTCTTGCCTTTGAGTTCTTTTTCTGAAAGCTTTGAGTACTCATCCTCAAGATTAAGTACAGCCTGTTTGATAGGTTCGATTCTGGCAAGTTCCTTTTTGCTGTATGAACCGAATATTTTGTCAATTAAGCCCATTTGTTTTAGTCCACCTTTTTGTAATTATTTATAATATTAACGACATCAGGACTAAATTACGTTTGGTTCAAACGCTTTCCTTCTGTCCCCTGCTATACGAAATAAATTTCTCAAAATATTTAGTGTAAAATTCAATAAAAAATTTTTCGAAAGCTGATAATATTTTATTTATGCGATAATCAAAAAATGAAAATACACATATTTATATTTTATATTAGAATTGTCATTTTGTCAATAGCTTTAAAATAATACTGATAAGAGCATAACAATTCAGACTTTTTTCAGGTCGTGAAAAATCTCAGTACTATATGGCAGGAATTTTGTATTTGGGGAATTGTATGTTTTTACCTGTATATTTTAAAATGCAAAATATTTTTATTTTATGCAAAAATATTTGATCTCGGAATTTGAAATAAAAGGTAATATCAAGGGAAAATAATACAAATTTTCAGAAATTTTGTTAACTTATACACTTTAATATTGACATTTTGTACATTATATCATATAATAACTTACATTGTTAAAATTCATTTTAGCAATATATTCAAACAAGGAGTGAAGTAAATGTTTAATCGAATCATTGCCGGCATACTGAGCTTTGCTATGTGTGCTTCGGCGATTACTTCGGGAAATGCAGCATTGTTTGTTCGTGCTGAAGGTCAGAACAACGACACTGCGGGTTCTTCCCAGAAGGAAACAACTGATGAAAACTACTCTGCACCTGAATCATCAGATCTCATCAATGACGAACCGGAGATTCCGAAAAAACCCGTCATTCAGTCAATTCCGGATGATACAGAAATCTATGAATCCGTATCACTCGGTGAAAACATCAGTGCTGATGTGTACAGCAACGGACTTCTTCGTATTTACGGATACGGTGAAATGAAGAACTTTAACAAAAGTCCTTTTGTAAACGCCGCTGCTGTGACTCAGATACTTTTTGAGGATACTGATACCCCAAACGGACTTTTCATTTCAAACATAGGAAATAATGTGTTTAACGGCATGTATCAGCTGCATTCTTCATCATATGGAGATATCACAAAAGCTGAATCCGGTATGTTTGTTCTTCCGGAAAACGTTACAACTGTCGGAACTTCTGCATTTGCAAACTGTTCAGGACTTATAAAGATGGTCGTTCCGGATTCAGTTACGTCAATGGGCAAAAATATGCTTAACGGCTGTACATCACTTGAAGAACTCACTATTCCTTTTGCTGCGACTTCAAAAAGCATTGCTGAAGACGGCAAAACAAATGATGACACCTCTGTTGCCGATATATTTGTCTGTGTTGGCTGGGACGGATATGGTTCAAAAACTGATTTTTCTCCTTACAGTATAAGAAAAATCACTGTTACAGGCGGTGACAGAATCCCTAACAAGGCTTTCTCCGGCATGACCACACTCAAGGAAATTGTTCTTTGCAATACAAAAATTTCCTCTGTTGATTCATATGCTTTCAACGGATGTACTGTTCTTGAAAATGTTCTGCTACCTGATTCTTTAAAATCAATCGGTTACGCTGCTTTTAAAAACTGCAGTAACATTAAAGAAATCATTCTTCCTGACGGTCTTGATACTATCTCTGAATATGCTTTCCAGAACTGTACCGGAATAACTGCTCTTTCCATACCTGATACCATAACTTCAATGGGTAAAAACATGCTTAA
>JAZUJY010000175.1:0-1733 GCA_045643005.1 Oscillospiraceae bacterium
TAAGGTCACGCTGTACCTGTCCGCCTATTTTCTTGATGTCCTTATCCTTTATATCATTATATAAAGTCAGTCTTGCGTCCATTCGTTTTAACGGAGAACGAAGTAATGAAAATTCGCTCTTGTAGTTACACTCTTTCCAGAATCTCCAGCTGATTTCAGAACGTTCTATCCTGTCAAGCTGTTCAGGTGTTGCGTTCTCTTTAGCTGCCTGCCATAATTCATCACAACGTTTTATTTCTTTTGAAGTGATGCCCGGCAAGGTATCTTCGGGATCGATAGAAATATTTGTTGTTGTATATTTATCTGCACCGTGTAAACATACAATGTCAATAAATTCCCGTATATTCTGCCATCCTGCTCCGTAAAAATGCTCAAGGAAATCGTTCATAACCGCATCGTAATCCATATATGGGTCCTGCATAAGCTTTGAATCAAGATAAGAACGCAGTTCACCGAATTCACCGTCACAGCGATCCATATAATAATAACCCTCCATATAAATACCGCGGACATTGTTCTCGTAGAAAAGTTGCATATTTTTCTGAAGAACATGGAAATCCGGGAAAATACAGACTGAATAGCAGTAGTTGCCTGTATAATTCCAGATATGGATATTGCTGCAGATTTTTTTCCATGCCTGCAGGTCTTCCATGAATTTTACATTTTCCTTGCAGGTCGGGTCGTCAAGCGCATGACCGAAGCAGCATTCAATGGAACATAAACGCACAATAACATTATCGTCGGGAACAACATTTGTCGGTGCTTTTCTTGAGTATGTATAAGCGAAAGTGTCTATTGCAACATTGTCATAACCCGCCTCTTTGACAGCTCTTGCCACTTCGTTGACAAATGTTATCATTGTGCCTGACTGTGAGCCGTTTGCCTTATCAAGAGCCGCACATTTTTCGCAGGTGCAGTATTCCGAATTATCATCCTGCGTCAGAGAAACAATTTGCAGATTCTGTGACGGATCGTGCTTTTTCTTCAAAAGCTCAAGAACCTCATCTGTAACAATGCGGAGAACATCGGGGTTGGTAAGACATAACTGCTTCGATGTTCTTTTTCCTTTGCGGAGAGCAAAATATTCAGGATGATCTTCAAAATATTTATCCCTTGAACAGAACTGGTTTCCGAAAGTGTGGCAGGAATCTGAGATATAATCCACATTGCCGCCCTGCTCCTCGGGAAGTGAACGGTATCTGCTTCCCGACAAGCCGTGAGCAAGGGAATACTCCCAATCGTGAGGACTTATGAAATCAGTGTCGGTAACTTCAAAATAAGGAGTATAATCGTACTTTTCGCCGACAGGCAGAACAATAGCGTCCTTTTCAGGAACGAGCTTCATATCCTTTGTGTACCAGCGGCAATCACAGTATTTTTCAAGGAATCCGTACACACCGTAAATGGGACCGCGGGTACCTGCACCCTGAATAAGAACAGCATTTTTCTGAAAATTAATTGTGTAACTTCCGTTTTCAGATTTGTCACTGTCAGCAGATACGGTAATCACATTCATTCCCTGCGGAGCCTGCGAAACAACAGAAATATCTGCGCCGAGGATTTTGTTTAAATACTGCTTGAGTACCTTTGCGGCATAAGCAACTTGTATATTATTTTCATCGCTGACAGTAATTACAGTGTTTTTGGCAGATAAAGTAATCAGTTCTGAAGAAGCCGCGCTGACTGCAATAGTGCCGATACTGAAAATAAGAATAACTGCAAGAATTATGCTG
>JAZUJY010000176.1:0-20908 GCA_045643005.1 Oscillospiraceae bacterium
AGGATATCCCCCGCCTCTGCAGGCGGCGGGTTCTATCTGACCAAACAGTCGGAGTACAATCTCCGACTGAGCGGGAACCGATTCTACGAATCGCCTCTGCTTGTTAAAAGCAGAGCTTTGAACAACACAGAGCTTTGAAAAGGATGTTTATTTTTTTAAAATCGATTATTATGATAATATTTTTTGCTGGAGCATAAGTATTATTTGCATGATTCTTATGTTTTTTATTATATTTTTATTGTCATACAAATATCCCCTGCCTGAAAAATCAGACAGGGGATAAATTATTTGTTATTGATTTAAATCAGTTATCACTGCGGTCCAAGTTTTGTTACGTTAGCATCTTTTGATACGTACTGTTTGAATCTTGGGAGGTCAGCAATATCAACTTCGCCGCTTCCGTCAACGTCACCAGCCTTGATGTTCTTGATTGAAGAACCAACTTTCTTTGTCATGAGGTATACGCTGAGGAGTGTAAGGTCTGTAAGGTCAGCTGCACCGTCACCGTTGAGGTCACCGTAAATAAAGTCAGATGATGAACCCTGTGAACCCTGTGTTCCCGGTGTTCCCTGTGTGCCACCAGCTTCAGTTGTTGTTTCTTCAATAGGAGGAATAGGGTCTCCACCCATATCAGCTTTGCTAAGTGTTGCAGGATCTGTATATGTCTGACCAAATTCGTAGCCCTTAGTAGGTACTGCATCCGGGAAGAGATCAGCCATCATACCGATAGCCATCATTACATCGCCTTCATGCCAGAATCTGTGGTAGTTAAGTTCATAACCTTCAGTCTTGCCATTCTTTTCATAGTAAGCTTCGAATTCCTGGAATGTAGGATCATCTCTGTACTGTGTTCTGATATCGATGAACTTGATACCGTTCTTGATAGCATCGCCGTTAGGCATCTTACCATCATAATCCTTCGGAACCCAAACGTCCTGTTCGAATATTCTCTTAAGGCTTCCGTTTTCTTCTGACCATGAGATACCGATGTCATCACGGTAGCAGTCCCAAACGATATCGATGAGAGTTTTACCTACGTTAAATGCCTGGATGCCTAATTCGCTGCCGCCGTTTGCAGTTACACCTTCAGCTGAAGCGTAGTTGATAAGTGTGTTAGCAAGTGAACAAATACATCCAACGTCTGAAGAACCGTAGTTTTCAATTGTGAATGTAAGGTTCTTGTTAGCAGAAGGTGAACCTGTCCATGTGTCAGGCATGCAGTTTGTATCCCACTTAAGTGTTGCAGGGATAGCGAACGGCATAACTTCGCCTGTATCCTTATTTGTGTAGTTCCACTGAATGTTCTCAACGAACCAGCCAACCCACTTGTCGAGCATTGCTTTACATCTCTTAGCTGTTGTTGTATCACCGTCTTCTGCAGCGATCTGATAAAGTTCAGCTATACGCTGTGTAGCCCATACCTGGTTTCCGATCCAGCCGTTTGAACCCGGGTCAGCATATACAGGATGAACAAGGAATGCCATATCATAGAATGTAGCCTGACCTGAAGGATAAGCATCATATCTTCCGTTCCAGCTGTTTGTACAACCACCTGCGAAAGGACCTTCCGGAGTCTGGAGCCATTCATACATTTCCATCTGTCTCTGGTATGATTTTTCCCAGTCTGTTGCAGCATTCTTGCCCTTCATTCCACCCTTAAGAGTTGAGTTGTTAGCAAGAGCATAAGCAGAAACTGCGTTCTGATAGAACATATGTGAGTGGCTGCATCCGATCTGCCATGTCCATGCACCGTCCATAGCGCCGCCCCATGATGTATACCATGACATGAGGTAATGACATCCGCCGTAACCTGATTCAGAAGGTGATGTTTCTGTTGTGTCAACAGCTATCTTCTTGTAGTATTTATCAAACATGTCGTTTCTGAGCTGATCACCCATCTTAGAAGCGAGAGCGTTTACTGATGAGTCATCGCAGCCCCATCTGATTGCTTCATAAACAGCCTGGATTGAACGTTCTTCAGCGTCAGGAGCGTTTGTGTATGACCACTGTTCAGCAACTGATGATTCAGTTGAGAATACACCCTTAACACCACGTCCGCTCATACCGAACTTAAGTTCTTCGATACATCCGTGAGGAACTGTTTCGAAACATGATTCTTCTTTACCTCTCTGGAATGTGTTGATAAATGTAAAGTCTGTGCCTGAGCCGTAACCATACCAGTTATCAACGTCACCGAGCCAGTGTAAGAGATAGAGACCCTTGTCGCTGCCGTAAGCCTGAGCTATTTCAGCGTGAAGCGGGTTCTTACCTGTATTTGAAGAGCTCTGCTGCTGTGGATATTCTTCAGGAGTATCCATTTCAGGGCTGTACTGAGCTGAAGGAGATGTGTTCTTCATGAAGCCTGTCTGTTCAGTAGGGATCATTTTCTCCTGAACCTTCCATGCAGCTGAGAGTTCGCCTGATTTACCTGTGAGGTGATCATGCATAGCACCAACCCATACGAGGTATGACATAGCTTCTGATGTTGTTTCATGACCGTAGTCAGGAGCTTCAACGATAACTGTTTCAGGAGCATGATAAGGAATACCTTCATCATCGAGGTAACCGTTCTTTTCACCGTTTGTTACAACATCATCATAAAGTGAAAGAAACATATTTTTGTATGTGTCATCACCAAAAGCTTCTGCTTTTGTTCTGCCTGCCTTGCCCTGATATTTAGCTGAAGCAGTCATTGGAGCAACTGCACAAGCGATAAGGGAAAGAGACATTGCGAAAGCAACTGTTTTCTGAATTCTTTTCTTAAGAACCATTTCTTAATTCTCCTCTCGAAAAATAAAATAAAATACCAGTGATAAATAAATGCGGACTAAAACCCAAGGACTATGAAACTTTACATTTTAGAATACGAAACGATATTACAATATTCCCACCAAAAATACATAAAAATTTCATAATCGCTTTACACTTAATATTGTAATACACAATAAATTGTTTGTCAACCCCCGATAAATGTACAAACTTGTGAAAAATATTTTATGAACATTTCTTATTATTGTAAAAAAAATCAGTCAAAAAACCACAAAAAATTATTAGTTTTTGGCAAATATGATATCTTTTTTGTAAATATGCTATTTTAAAATGTGATTTTAACGGTAGTTGGAATTATGAATACAAAGCAACAATTTACAAATAAAGAGATTTTTTATATTTTTATGTAGAAAAGTTATATTAACGCTTGCAATTCTTTTTAGAAAAAATGTACAAATATTTTCATGTTATATATCATTTCTATACACATAATATACACAAAAGCCTTTTATAATGATTTATTGGTGAGAGATATGTGCGATTAGTAATTTGGTAATAGAATGTTCACAGTTTTATAACTATTTTTTGAGATAATAAAAAATAGCTGTATATACATTTGCGGACGTATACTATTATTATATACAACAAACAGTATTTTTTCATAAAACGCTGATCATAATATGTGCAGAAAGTGTAGAATTTCTGCAAATTCAGCATTTCATTGATTCGGCAAAGCCCGGTCGTTAAAAGTCAGCGTATAACTTTGGGTCAATATACTATTATATATGTATTTATCAGGGCAAAGTAAGAAGTAAGATTGAAAAAATCGAAAGGCGTGAGGAAGAAAAATGATTGAAATCAAAAATCTGACCAAGCAGTATGGGTCCATCACGGCAGTGAACGACATCAGTTTTACTGCCAACGACAACGAGATCCTCGGATTTCTTGGACCTAACGGCGCAGGTAAGTCTACGACCATGAACATGATAGTCGGTTATCTGCCTCCTACATCAGGACAGATACTGATCGACGGAATGAGCATGGAGGAAAACCCGAGAGAGGTAAAGAAAAAGATAGGCTATCTGCCTGAACTTCCACCTCTGTATCCCGAGATGAGAGTCAAGGAGTATCTGAAGTTTGTAGCCGGTATAAAGGAAGTTCCTAAAAGTGAACGTGAGCATCAGGTGGCAAGAGCACTTTCAAGGCTCAAGATCACGGATATGAAATCAAGAGTAATAAAGAATCTTTCAAAAGGTTACCGTCAGAGAGTTGGTTTTGCGCAGGCTCTTATCGGTGACCCTAAGGTTATCATACTTGATGAACCTACAGTAGGACTTGACCCTAACCAGACAATGGAGGTCAGAAGCCTTATCAATATGCTCAGAAAGGATCATACTGTTATTTTCAGTTCACATATTCTTCAGGAAGTAAGTGCGGTTTGTGACAGAATCGTAATTATCGACAAAGGAAGAATCAAAACAGTTGATTCCAAGAATAATCTTACGAACCAGACTGAAAAGACTATATATGTTCTTCGTGTTGAAGCAGCATGTGAAAAATGCAGGGAACTTCTGGAGAGCATTGACGGAATTACAGAAATTATTGAAGCTAACTTTATAGATGAAAACAAGAGTGAATTCAGACTTGATCTTGAAAGTGATGATGTCAGAAAAACCATTCTTTCAAAACTGCTTGAAAATGATATCTCGATCGAGGAGATCAAAAAGGAAACCAAGTCACTCGAAGATGTATTTGCAAGCTACACACGCGGAAAAAGTGCTGCTTCGTCTACATTATTCACAGCGCAGGAGGAGAAAACCTCTGAAACTGAAAAGTGATGATCATTTTTAAGATTTATTAAGAAAGGATATGTTACACTTATGTTCTCTTTGTTAAAAAAGGAAGTGCAGTCATATTTTTATTCGCCTCTGGCTTATGTGATAAGTGCACTTTTTGTTCTGTTGTATTCTTTAAGTTTTATCAGCTGGCTTTTTAATGCGAATGCGACCAATATTCCGTTTTCGTTCCCGGCTATTTTCTACAGCCAGTTTTTCTATTTTATTTTTCTTATCCCTATGCTTACGATGAAGACATTTGCTGAGGAAAGAAGAGGAAATACGGAAGTACTTCTGATGTCTTCGCCGTTAAATGTTTTCAAGATCGTAATGGCAAAGTTTTTAGGAATCGCTGTTGTTCTTTTCCTTATCATGGCTCTTACTTTCTTTTTCCCGATAATGACCGCCATTTTTGGTGATGTAAAATGGGGATCACTTTTCTGCGGCTATCTTGGATTCTTCTTTTGGGGAATGGGATGTGTTGCAGTCGGTATGCTTATGTCTTCCTTTACAGAAAATCAGATCATAGCAGCTGTTTTAGGTGAAGCAACGATGCTTGCACTTTATTTTCTTGATATCATCTATCAGACAGACTTTGTTCAGAATCATAGCGGACTGGCTTCATTCCTTGGTGCAATTTCTCCGAAAAACAAATTTGAGTTTTTTGCAAAAGGTGTGTTCCGCCTTTCAGATCTCATCTTTTATCTGCTGTTCATAGTTGTATTTTTAGGATGGACTATGATATCAGTTGAAAAGAGAAAATGGAAGAGAGGGTAACTAAATTATGAAAAAAGATGCAAAGATAAGTCTTATAGCAGTATCCGGTGCGATATGCCTGTTTCTGGCGATGATACCGATATATCTTCTGTTTTCAAAAGTTCTTGATGTAAAAGTCGACCTTACTCCGAACAAGACATTTTCTTTAAGTGATACTGCAACTGAACAACTGAAAAATCTTCAGCATGATATCAATATATATGTGCTTTATGACATGGATGACTATTTTATGGGCGATGACGGAAAGAGGGCAGAACCCGGTGACATAGTGTATACAAAAGCTGATCTCCTGACAGAATGTCTCAAACAGATCTCAGCATATGATAAAGTAAACATTAATGAATATGATATCGTCAGAAATCCTGACCTTGCAAAAAAACTTGATCCTGAAGGACTTATGGGCATAAAAGAGGGCGATATAGTTCTTGAATGCGGAGAAGTCAGAAGATGTGTTATTCCGTCTCAGCTTTATGCAAGAAACGAAGAAACTGAAAACCTTGAATTCTATGGCGAGTCATATTTTATGGGAGCAATAGAATATCTGGACAGTCAGAAGATCCCGACAGTTTATCTTGCTTCAGGACACGGCTCTGTAACTGCAGACAAGTATTCTCTGCTCGGAAATTTACTCAAGTCACAGAACTACGCTTTAAAGGAAATTGATCTTACTTCAGAAGGAAGTGTTCCTGAAGATGCACTTACAGTTGTATATGCTGCTCCAAAGGAAGATATTACTGATCATGAAAAAGATCTTCTCCTTGATTATGCAAAGCAGGGCGGAAATCTCATAATGCTTCTTTCACCTAACGCAAAGGAAATAAAGTACGAAAACATTGAAGAAGTACTTGGAACATACAAGATAGGAATTGATTATAACAAGGTTTATGAAACCCAGTCAGACCTTTATGCACCTGATGACAAATATACGATCATGTGCAATTTTGTTGACAACGATTTTACAAAGGCTATATCCAAAACAAGCGGAGGACTTCCTTTGTATATGACTCCTTCAAGAAGCTTTTACAGTACAAAGAGTGCTGATGATACAAGCACTGACATAGTGGTTACTCCTCTTATTGAAACAAACAGCTCTGCAAAAAGTGAGATATGCGGAGGAATAGTGAAGGATGCAAACGAACTCAGCGGTATTCTTTATCTTGCAGCAAATGCTGAGGATACAACCAGAAACGGTTCAAAGCTGCTTGTCATGGGAAGTGCAGAGTTTATGACAGATGAAGTTATGGAAAAAGGCTATACTATCCTGACACCATATATTTTCCTTCAGTCTGTTTCTTGGATGGAGGGTACAACATTTACTTATCCTACCAGAGTTCATTCGAACGATTATATCTCTGTTCCGGATAAAAAGACAGGTAATATTCTTCTTGTAATAATAATAGTCTATCCGATCTTAATCGCTTCAACAGGTGTTATTGTCTGGCTCAGGAGGAGAAACGCATGAAAAAGCGCTATTTGAAAATATTTATAGCATTTTTGATCGTGGCAGCTGTTACTGTCGGAATACTCATTGGTGCTATGATAAGTAAAAAGAAAAAAGAAGAGGCAAGGGAAGCCGAGCTTCATAAAAACGAAATATTTGTTTTTGACCCTTCACATGCAGATGAAATATTTGTTAAGAACTCAGAAGGCGATTTCTCATTTAAGTTTGACAACGTTGAACAGTTATGGGTTTCTCTCGATGATTCATTTTCATCTGTAAACCCTGACAAGATACATTCGATCATTTACAAAATGGCCGAACTTCAGTCTGAAAGTATTCTTGTTGAAGATGCAAATGACAGCGAAATGGCTAAGTACGGACTTGATGATCCTTCAGTGATCACGGTAAAGCTTGACAATTCGAAGAAGTACAGCATTGAATTCGGAGATCAGGTTCCGGGAAAAACAAAATACTATGCGAGAGTGTCAGGTAAAAATTCTGTATATATTATCGATACATTTTATGCCGATGATATTATTGCAGACAGAAATGAACTTATAGATCCATACATTATAAATGTTTCTGTTAATGCAATTACAGGAATAAAATATCTTGAAAACGGAAAAACAGTATATGATATTTCAAAAAACAAGAATGACGAATGGCACATAACTGAACCATTTCCACAGGGAACAGTAGCAGTTACCAAACTGAATACACTTTTTGACAACCTTACAAGAGCCGCAAGTGAAGCTGTTGTTGAGGAAGGAAAGATCGATCTTTCAAAGTATGGATTTGACAAGCCTTCATATGAAGTAATAATTGAATCGGGAGTAAAGAAAGTTGATTTCATTTTCGGAGATTATGCAGAGTTTCCTTCCGGAGATGCCGGAGTTTCCTATATTTACGGAATGAAAAAAGGCGGAGATCAGGTATTGATTTTTGCAGTCCCTGCTATTGCCTGCATCGGCACATCTCTTGACGATATTGTATTTACAAAGCTTCATGAATCTTATCTCGGTGACCTTGACGGATTTTCCGGCAATATTTTTGGAACAGAGTTTAAGTTTGACTATCATTATGATCCTACACACGAAACAGAGAACGTATTTGTTCTTGATGGTGTTCAGATCGACCAGGCAAATGATGAGCAGACGGCAGCTTCTGCAGAACTTGCAAATTCAATGCTCGGCTTCTGTTTTGAAAAACTGTGTCTTGAACCTGACAAGGAATATCTGAAACATAAACCGGATGCTGAATTTACCGTTTTTAAACATAACGGAGAAACCTATAAGCTTGAGTTTATCCAGACTCCTGAAGATGAAAATCTTTTCTATATCATAGAAAACGGTGAGTATATCAATTGCCTGGCAAGAAGAAAATCACTTGAAAGCGGTGTACTTAAGTCATACAATGCACTTAAGAAAATTCTTGAAAAGTCAGGTGAATGATAATATGAAAAAAAGAATTGTTTGGTTTTGCATTTTCAGCGTTTTGTGTACCTTGCTGTTTACAGGCTGCGGTGATGATAATCTGAGTCCCCAAGAATATGCTTCAGCTCTGGTTACTTCATACGATGACTACTGCAAAGAATTTGACAGGATTTCGGAGGCACTTTCAAAGGGGCAGAATGTAACAGCAGGCAAGCTTTGTGATGAGGCTTCTGAAATGCTCGACGATATGACTGAATTAAAGGCTCCGAAAAAACTTTCTGATGAACACGATTCCCTTAAAACTATATGTAAAAATGAAAAGGAAAAGCTTTCACTTCAGAAGGAACTGCTTGAGATCATATCGGATGGCGAGGAAAACATTACTGACGAGCAAAAAACACGAATAGAAGAAATAAAGGAAAAACTTTCCGTTCTGTCCGTACAGTCTGACAAATTTGAAAAGCTTGTTTACGACCTGGCAGACAAATACCTTGAAAAGAAGGATAATAAGCCGGTAAATCTTCTCGATATTTCCCAACCGGAACAGTGATCCTGTCATTGTTTTAAAGTAATAACAATAATAGCTAAAAGAGTATAATCAGTGTGTTTTATCACCTTTTTATACTCTTTTTTGTATAATCAATAAAAACAGCTGTTTAAAATTGAATATGGATGCTGTTTACAATTTTTTTTCTATATGATATAATGAAAAATAGAATGGGGTTCAAGTGTGGGAGTAATTTTGTTTATTTGTAGAAAGGAACGAATCGATGAATAATATTAAATTATTAGGAAGAATCAAAGCTGCTGCAGTCAGTGCGGTTCTCCTTGCTTCAACCGCTGCTTCATCTGTGGCAACAGCCGCTGACAGTAAGGAAGCTCAGAAAGCAGCACCGATCAGTGAAGTCGTTACAGATTCCGGTCTTGATTACGACTATGCCCGTGCACTTCAGTATTCTATTTATTTTTATGACGCAAACATGTGCGGAACTGAAGTTGAGGAGCATAACCGTCTTCCATGGAGAGGAAATTGTCATACATATGATGCCAAGGTTCCGCTTCAGCCTATGGATGCAAAGGAGAACGGAACTAACCTGACTGAGGCTCAGATAAGCAAGCTCAGCAAATATCTTGATCCTGACGGTGACGGATTTGTTGACGTAGCAGGCGGATTCCACGATGCCGGTGACCATGTTGAATTCGGTATGCCTGAAAACTATGCTGCAGCAACACTTGGCTGGGGTTACTACGAATTCAGGGACGCCTATAAAAAGACAGGTCAGGATGAACATATCGAAGAAATCGTAAGATGCTTCAACGATTATCTTATGAAATGTACCTTCCGTGATGAAGACGGAAAAGTAGTTGCTCACTGCTATCAGGTCGGCGACGGTGATATAGACCATGCTGTATGGGAAGCACCTGAAGTTGATTCAATGGCACGTCCTGCTTACTTCCTTACAGCAGACAAGCCTCAGACAGACTACGTGGTTTCAGCAGCAGCTTCTCTTGCAATAAACTATCTCAACTTCAAGGATACAGATCCTGAATACGCAGAAAAATCACTTGATTATGCTCTTGCACTCTGGAATTTTGCAAATGACAATCCTAAGGAACTTTCTGAAAATCTTGATGGCCCGAAAGCATACTATTTCTCAAACAAATGGGAAGATGACTACTGCTGGGCTGCTTCATGGCTGTTTGAATGTACAGGAGACGTATCATATCTTGAAGAAGCTCTTGAATATTATGATTATTATGCTCCTTCCGGCTGGTGCTACTGCTGGAACGATATGTGGAGCGGCGCAGGACTTCGCTGGGCAGTTATAAACCAGGAACATCCTGAACTTGATCTTGTAAATATGCTCAGAGAAGCTCAGGGCAAAAACCAGTATGTATACGAAGATTTCTGGGATGAAGTTGACAAATGTATCCCTGTATGGCAGAGACTTGAAACCGCAGGCGGCTATGCATTCCTTCAGATCTGGGGTTCTGCACGTTACAACACAGCTATGCAGCTTATCGCACTTCTTATAGACAAATACCAGAACGACGGTCAGCCCGGCGAAAACAGTGAATGGGCTCAGAAACAGATGCATTATATTATGGGCGATAACCCGATGAACAGATGCTATATCGTAGGTTATAATGACAGCTCTGTAAAATATCCTCATCACCGTGCTGCATCAGGACTTCTCGAAGCAGAAGATCCGCGTGAACACAAACATATCCTCTGGGGTGCTCTTGCAGGCGGTCCTGGCGGAGATGACTCACATACAGACGTTACAAGCGACTGGGTAGGAAACGAAGTTACCATCGACTATAACGCAGCTTTCGTAGGTGCATGTGCAGGCCTTTATCAGTTCTTCGGAACAGAAGACATGAAACCAACTCCAAACTTCCCTCCTGAAGATGAAAAGAGAGGCGGAGATGAAGAAGGTGGTTCATCAAAGGGCTACTGGGTTGAAGCATGCGGTATTGATGATATCCATTCAGACGGCGCAGGTGTTACAAAGGTTTCGTTTAAGGTATGTACAGGTGCAAACAAACCTTCAGACAAGCTCTCCGTTCGTTACTACTTCAACACAAGTGAGCTTGCAGGCGGCGTTGATGCCATTACTGATGCAAAGGAACTTTACGATCAGTCCGAGATGGAAGTTGAAGACGTTGACGGTGTTATAGCAGGACCTTTCAAATATGACAAGCTTGATGATACATACTATCTTGAAGTTTCATGGGACGGATACATGATCTCAAATTCAGGAAAGAAATATCAGTTTATATTAGGTCTCTACTGGGGCGACATCTGGGATCCGACAAATGACTGGAGCTACCAGGGTCTTAAGATCTATAAAGAGGATGACGCTTTCTTCGGAAACGGAAATGAAGTAGAAACTCCAAACATCTGTGTATATGATGACGGTGTTCTTGTAGGCGGTGTTGAACCTGACGGTTCAGTTCCTGAGGTAACAACAGTTGCTCCGAAGGAATCAAAGAAAGTTACTACAACAACTGAAAAAGCAACTTCACAGACTGAAAAGAAAGAAACAACTGCAACAACAACTCCTGAAAAGGAAATTTCAGTAACAACATCAAAATCAAATTATGCCGGCTCTTCATCAGATTCTGCATTTATTTACGGAGATCTCAACGGCGACGGTTCAGCAGATCTGACAGACCTTACACTTTTAAGTGTATATCTCATGACAAAAACAGAAGGCTCTTCAATTAAAAATATTAAAGCCGGTGACGTTGACGGAGACGGTTCTGTTGACATTGCAGATCTTCCACGTTTCAAACAGTATATTTCAAAGGATGCAAATGTAAAATCACTCGGACCGGTTAAATAATCAGTTCTCATATTAAAAAAAAATAAAAATGCAGCTGTATTCCGGCTGCATTTTTTATTATGATCAGCTTTTTAAGCATATATTTAAAGAGGAGGAAATGTGAACAAGAATAAAATAATAAAAAAATTAAATGATAAAAAAAGAAAAAAATCTCAGAATCAGATTCTGAAAGACAAGTATACCGGTGAGGTCACTTTTCTTCTTGACATAAAAGAATGCGTAGATAGTTATAAAGTAACAGCTGTAATAATGATAGTCATGGCGACCATATTGATGATAATGTATGTGACCGATACGAGTAAGCTGCCTTTTCTTGCAGCAGCTGTCATCATGATCATATTTCTGATAATTTCCGTTCCGGTGTGTCTTCATGACATTTCTCATTTCTGCAGTGTTATAGAAGTAAAAAATGAAAAGCTTATTATAGACAAGGTTGAATTTGACTATTCAAAGATAGAAGACCCTCTGATGACTCCGTTCGAATTCCATGAGAAAAAAATAATTTCTTTTAAATACGAGGGTAAAAAATACAAATACTTTTTTGGATATTTTACAGGAAACGGTCAAAATGAAATGACGGTCAGAATTTATCCGGATATCTGCCGTGAACTGATAAAAAAAGGCTTTATAGAAAACTACAGCTAAGGTCTGAGGCGTTTTCAAGGAGATTTTTTATATAAATCAGAATTATTTTATATAAAAATACATTTACTACTCTTTATGTTTATGCTATAATAAAACAGAACAGGGAAAAGTCAGTTGTATTATTACTGAGAGGATGCTGATATTTATGCATGGATCCGTAAAAATTACAGCTTTATTTCTGGGAATTGTTATGTCACTGTCCGGATTTTCTGTTTATGCAGAAGGAAAAGCAGGAGATATAAATGCAGACGGAACGGTTAATATCCTGGATCTTATTCATCTGAAAAAATATTTTTTGAACGATGGATCTGTCAAAGGTGATCCTGATGTTAACGGAGATTCGACAGTATCTGTACTGGATCTGATAAAACTTGTCGATATTCTTCTTTCATGTGAAAATAAATCAGAAGATGTTATTGAGGAGAGTTATCCTATTGATACTTCTGCCATTCTTGAACCGAAGGGAACCATTCACACAGGTGAAGGTACGTTCTACGGAGGCGGATATGAAGGCGGATGCGCAATGCTTGATCCTGTGTCAAGAGATTACTGGATAGTGGCGATGAATCTTGAAGATTATGCAGACGCAAGGCTTGCCGGTGCATATCTTGAAGTAACAGGCGAACTTGGAACGATAAATATGCTGGTCACAGATCTTTTGCCTGAAGGAAAAAAAGGCGATCTTGATCTCTATACCGATGCTTTTCCTCTTATAGCACCTGTTGAAAAAGGAAGAGTTCCGGTCAGCTGGAAGATAGTTCCTCTTGACAGTGCTCAGGATGAGCCGGTCAGCTACAGATTCAAGGAGGGAAGCAGTCCCTTCTGGTGTGGGGTTCAGGTTTTGAATCATCGCTATCCGATATCCAAACTTGAATACTTAAACGAAGACGGGGAGTTTGTTGAAATAAACAGGCGACCGTATAATTATTTTGAAAGCATGGAAATGGGAGCCGGTCCTTTTACTTTCAGGGTAACGGACATATATGGTCAGGTCATAGTAGACCGTGATATCCCACTGGTTTTAGATGAATCAGTAAAAGGAAAGAGCCAGTTCCCGATTTGATCATCGGGATGATGTTGTGTTAGGCAACTTAGATATTTATTAAAGTTGAAAGGATTTGAAAGAATGAAAAAATTTAAAGCAGTAGCCTCACTTTGTGCAGCTGTTCTTTGTGCAAATGCACTGGCAGTATCCGGTTTTGTTTTTGCGGAGGAAACTGATGATGCACCGGTCATGCTGACATCAGCACCTGCAGCAGTAAATGCAAATGCAACAGAAGAAACTACAGCAAATGCAGCCACGGTACCTGCAGCAGAAGAAACCACAGCAAATGTGGCAACAGCAACTGCTCCTGATTCTGAAGGCTTCAGCATTTTTTATGATGCTGACGGAGGAATAGGAAAAGTAGACGACCAGTCTTCTGCAGCAGCAGGAACAGAAGTAAAGCTTTCTGTATGGGCACTTAAAAAGGACGGCTATGTTCACAGCGGCTGGACAGATGGTGAAAAGGTATATCAGCGAGGCGAAGTGATCACTATGCCGGATCACGACCTTAAGCTGACAGCTGTTTTCTCAAAACTTTATTCGCTTACATATTCTGAAGAATGCAAGGAATATGCGTTTCCTTTTTCAGATAAAAAAATACCTGCCGGTACTGAGATAAAGATCGATAATTTTGCTACATACAAGGGCAGCGCAAAATACCGCGGACTCCTGATGAATGGTGTTTACTATCCTCCGGATTCTGTTTTTGTAATGCCTGAAGAGGATGTTCAAGCAGAAATTTACTGGCTTTCTCCTGTTACTATCACATACTGGTCAGGCGATTATGAGGGTGTCGGAAACGAACCGAAGGTTACAGCCGAAAAATATCCGGGACTAAAAAATGACCTTGAAGATACTTCAAAGGTTATGAGAAGAGGATATTCCATGACAGGATGGAGAGATCTTTCTACAGGCAAAGAATACAAGATAGGTGATGTTTTCATTATTCCTGATCATGATACAACACTTCTTGCGCTGTGGGCTCCTGATTTTATTACAGTTACTTATAATCTTAACGGCGGAAGCGGAAAAACAAAGCTTTCTTCTGCAAAGTATGATTCATATATTACGCTTCATGACGGAGAAGGTTTCTCAAAGAGCGGCTGTAAGCTTTTAGGATGGGAAAGTTTAGGACGTTACTATGAGCCGGGAAAACAGGCACAGGTAAAAAATGAAAAAGTCGGAGGTTCTGCTGAATTCAAGGCAGTGTGGATCGAGGAAGGCATTGATCCGGGTGACCTTAACGGAGACGAAAAGGCAGACCTTACTGATCTTACATTACTTTCACTTTATCTCATGGATAAAGAGAGTATTACTGATGAACAGCTTCTTAAAAATGCGGATGTGTATAGAGACAGTACTGTAGATATTGCAGATCTGGCACATTTTAAACGATATGTAACAAAGGACTATGTTCTTCTTGGTATTGATGCTGCCGTGGAAGAAAAGTAATAAGCAAAATAAATAATTTTTCGGATTTTGTTAAAAAATCAATATTTTTGTCCGAAAGGTGAATAGCGAGGTAAATGGTTTAATGAAAAAATATTTAAAAACAATTGGTTTTATTTCTCTGCTGACGGTAACATTTGCTGTTTCCGGATGCGGAAAAGAAGAAAATATTCCAATGACGGCAGATGAAAAAATTACTACACAAGTTTCTTCTGAGAGTGTTGTTACAGAAGAAACTACTGTTACAGAGGAAACGGTTTTGGAAACGAAAGCCACACTTGAAACCATTCAGACAAAATCAACAATAAAACCGAAAATTGAAAAAAAATCAGAAGAAACAGAAGAGAAAGCCGAAGAAACGGAACAGGCTCCCTCAGAAAACAAACCGGTTCAGGAAAAACCATCTGAAGATGTTCAGCCGACATATTTTGACTGTAAATACGGAAGGGTACTGGTTATCAACAAATCCTATGCAGTAGGACCATCATATTATCCTGCAAATATGATAACCGTTCCCGGTGGTGAACAGCTTGTGGAAGATGTATACGCCGCATTTAGCAAAATGCAGCAGGATGCAGCAGCAGAAGGATTAAATCTGTACATTCCTTCAGGATACAGAACCTATGAAACGCAGAACAGACTGTATAACAATTACTGCAGCAGAGACGGAAAAGCGGCTGCCGACACATATTCTGCAAGACCGGGACATTCTGAACACCACTCAGGTCTGTGTTTCGATCTTAATTCCATTGATGACAGCTTTGCAGATACTGCAGAAGGAAAATGGGTTGCAGAAAACTGCCATAAGTACGGCTTTATTATCCGTTATCCGAAGTCAAAGGAAGCTCAGACAGGATACAAATATGAACCATGGCATCTGAGATACCTCGGAATTGATTTTGCAACACATCTTTATGAAAATGATTTGTGTCTTGAAGAATATCTTGGTATTTCCTCTTCATATTCTGATTAAAATTATTTAGTAAATTTAAGTAAATACTTTTTTGATTTAAACAGTATTAAAAAAGCTGTCCTGCTTCATAAAGCAGGACAGCTTTTAAATTTTGATCTGTAATTTTTTTAAAATTATTTCTTTGGTCCGAGATATGTTACTGATGAATCCTTTGAAATGTACTGTTTGAATCTTGGAAGATCTGCGATATCAACTTCACCGCTTCCGTCTACGTCACCGGCTTTGATATTCTTGATTGAAGCACCTTCTGTTTTTGTCATGAGATATACACTCAAGAGTGTAAGGTCTGTCAGATCTGCTGAACCGTCACCGTTAAGATCTCCGTAAATAAATGCAGAATCTGTTGAAGAGCCGCCGGCATTGTTTGATTCAGTTGTTGTTACTTTTTTCTCAGTAGTAGTAGCCTGTTTTTCAGTTGTAACTGTTTTTTCAGTAGTAGTCTGTTTTTCTGTTGTTACCTGTTTTTCAGTAGTAACAGTGTTTTCTTTTACAGGAGTAATAGTTCTTCCTTCGTAGATATATTCATCTGCTTTAGTTCCGTCAGGTTCTTCACCAAGGATAAGCTTTCCGTCTTTATAGATCGGAATATATGCTGATTTGATGCTGCCTTTTCCGCCAAGACCCTGATATGAGAAGTCATTTGTTGAATCCCATCCGGTGCCGTTGTCAGGCATTACGAGAGCGATAAGGAATTCGCACTGCTGTCTTCCTTCAGAGATAGGAAGTGCGATCTTTCCGTCAGGCATTGTTACTTCGATATAGTAGATGTTGCCGTCATAGTGTTTAACACCTGAGATTTCAGCAGGAGTGCAGCCGGAATACATTGTACTCTGGTTTCTGTCACATCTTATTGTAAGTGCTTCCGGATTGCTTACTTCTGAAAGATCCATGTAGTAACGGAATGAAAGGTTGTCTTCATATCTTGAAGGCCATGAAGTATGGTTGGTAAATTTGAGGCTTAAAGTAACTCCGGTTGAATCCATTGTTTTTGCTTCAGCTTCAACATAGTATTCGTCTGTTCTCTTTTCAGAAGGCGGGAATGAAGGATCTGTTTCGCCGCCGTAGAGAGAAGTCATTTTACACAGAAGAGCAGTAAATCCTGCGTTATAGTCTGTAGCAACCTCGTTGTTGATATAGTTTTCTCTGCTGTCTTCATATGCTCCTGCTTCAGTAGGTCCGCCGACAAGAGCACCATAGAGCAGATGACGGGATTCTGTCGGATACTTCATATCATTTTTATATGAGCTGTGAGCAGTTCTGTGATGAGGATTTGTAGGTGATGTTGAATCAAAGCCGACGATATAGCACATTTTGTTCGGGTTATCACCCATGATATAGTTTATCTGTTTTTCATAGAATTTTTTATATGTGTCTACCTTGGACGAATCCTTAAGAACAGTATCACTTGCAACAGCAGCCATAAATCCGCATGTTGAAGCATATCTGAGACAGCCCCATGAATCTATGTAGCAAAGTCCGTCAGAACGTGATTCACCTTTGGAAACTACATAGTCAATATGTTTTTCAACTCTCTTGATATATGTTTCATCGCCTGTGTTCTGAGCATACAGAAGCATACCGCCCTGCATAACGTCATCCCAGCACTGTGACCATGAATATTTGAGTTCGTTTGTTCCAAGTTCGGTTCCGAGTTCAGGAATGTATGATTTAGCTTTGTCCAGGTAAGCAGAATCACCTGTTGCGATATACAGCCAGTTTGCTGCATAGAAGAGTTCATCGTAGAAGTGACTTGAACGATAGAAGTTTGAAGCATTTGAATTGTTGTAGTCTGCATCAGATCTTGTTTTATCTGCTATTTTGAACATGTTTTCTGCATGTTTGATATAGTTTGCAGTTTTGTCAGTTTTTCCTTTAAGAGCAGCAGCACCTGCAGCAAGAGCAGCAGCCATTTCACCGGTTACGCATGAGCTTGTTGTTGTGTAGTATGGTCTCTTGTACCATCCGCCTGTTCCTTCTTCGAGTGCAATCTCATAAAGTTCAACAGGACCCCACCATGTATGGTCGTCAGTACCGTTTCCTACCTGGAATACTACTTCATCTCCAAGGTCACAGTCTGCAAGATAGTCAAGAACATATTCAAGATTGTTCTGATAGATCTCATACTGACCGATATTTTTAACACCGTCACCATACTGATAAAGACCCCATGCAAGCATGGAAGCTGAGTAAGCCATAGGAAGATTGAACTTTACATGGTCGCCGGCATCGTACCAGCCGCCCTTGATAAAGTCATCCATTGTTGAATTGCCTTTCCATTCAACTCGATTCCATTCAGGAAGTTCGTTGCACTGCTGGCATTCATAAAAATAAAGAGATTCCTGAAGAGCCTTTGCATAATTGTAGGAGCCTGCAGCTTTTACAGTATCTGTACCTACAGAAATGCAGGAATTGCCGATTGAACCTGCCAGCATTGAAAATGCGAGCAGAGAGGCTGTAAGTTTCTTAATTTTCATTATTATTCCTCCGTATATATTTTTCAAATAGCTTTCCGCATACAAATATAGGAGTACTATATTGTATTATCACTAAATAAATTATCTCATTAAATTTGTTCTTTGTCAAGTGTGAATGAAAAATAGAATAATAGCACAGAGTATTAAAAATAAAAGCGAACTGAAAAAATCAGTCCGCTTATGTTTTTATAAAAGATATTGAAAATTAATTGTAATCAGAAATTATACCATTTCTTTAGGCGCATATCACCGTTGTTGATGTGATCCTGAACATAAACTGATGTATATGTACCATCGTCAAATCTTACAGTTGCATAGCCGTTTGTAACTTCAAAATCACAGTTCTGATAGAATAAAAATCCCTGACGTCCGTTTTTATAATATCCGTATGCAATAAAATTCCAACGAACTCTGTATGTACCGCTGCTTGCAGCGCTTACAGTCAGTCCTGTATCAAATGAATCTGATACTTTGCTAAGTGCAGGTGCAGATGCGAATGAACCTGCCATCAATATACAGCACAAAGCTGCACTTAAAATTTTCTTTTTCATAATAAAACTCCTTTTTTGTAGTCTGAAAAAATATTTTATTATCTATTAAATGATTATCAATTAATATATCATAATATTTTTTATTAAACTGATATTAAATGAATAATCAGATAAAGAAAATATTTTTTAAACTGCGTGTAAAATAATAAATAGATATTTTAACTACTTTGAAACGTTTCAATGTAAA
Source organism: Oscillospiraceae bacterium (assembly GCA_045643005.1). Classification (GTDB taxonomy): domain Bacteria; phylum Bacillota; class Clostridia; order Oscillospirales; family Ruminococcaceae; genus HUN007. Next base: position 18,930 of record JAZUJY010000176.1, read on the forward strand.
TATATTATACAATATAAATACAATAATTGCAATGTGTTAAGTTATAATATTTTTTTATAAGATTTATATAATATATAAATTGCAATTATTAGTATATGTGCAAATTACAGTAAGATTGTATAAAAGAATAAAATAATCGAGGCAGTATAATATAGTATAAAGTATATTTAATAATCTATGACCGGAAAGGTCGCTGTACTTTGCATAAGCAGGAAAAAGTTCTGCGCATTATTTTTGTATTTTAAAAGCATAACTATGAAAAAATCAAAAAGGATCTCCGGTAAACGAAGATCCTTTTTGACTGAGAAAACACTTATTATAAATCAGAAAGAGAAATCATTTAAAGTTTGAGTAAGTTCATTTCTGTCACATGAATTTTCAAGAGCAGCTTCCTTTGTAATGGTTCCTTCTCTGACAAGTCTTGCAAGGTCTGAATTTAAAGTATGCATTCCGAGCGCTTTACCCATCTGCATGGTAGAAGTGAGCTGATGACACTTCTGTGTTCTGACAAGATTCATTGCTGCATCTGTTCCGATAAGTACTTCTGTGGCAGCAACACGTCCGTTCCCTGATGCGAGCGGAACGAGACACTGACATATAACGCCTCTGAGAGTAGATGAAAGCATCGTACGAACCTGGGCCTGCGAATGTGGAGGACATGCATCAATGATTCTGTCTATAGTCTGCGGAGCACTTGTTGTATGAAGTGTTCCGAAAACAAGATGTCCGGTTTCTGCGGCTGTAAGTGCAAGTGAAATTGTTTCATAGTCACGCATTTCGCCGACGAGAATAATATCCGGGTCTTCACGAAGTGCAGAACGAAGAGCGGCATTGAAGTCTTTTACATCTTTTCCAACTTCACGCTGTCTTATGGTAGCCATATTTTGAACATATACATATTCTATAGGATCCTCAATTGTGAGGATGTGAACAGGTTTTGAATTGTTGATCTCATTTATCATAGCGGCAAGAGTTGTTGATTTACCGCTTCCGGTAGGACCGGTAACAAGGATAAGTCCTCTTGGTTCGTTGCATAAGGATTTAAGTACACCAGGCAGCTTCATCTGATCAAGAGAAGGCGCAGATGAATTTAAAAGTCTGAGAACAGCACCAAGCTGAGACTGTGCATGAAATACATTGACTCTGCATCGGCTTCCGTCAGGACAAGAAAGAGCGAAGTCGAGATCGTTTCCGTTTCCGAGCAGTTCCTTTTGCTCGTAATCAAGCATTGAAAGAATAAGATCTGATACATCAAGCTCTGTCAGTGAATTTTCATAAGGAGTAAGTGATCCGTGAATTCTGAATACAGTCGGACGTCCGACAGTGAAATGGATGTCTGATGCTTTGAGTTCCCGCGCATGGTTGATAATTTCGAATAAGTCATTTATATTCAATATAAACACTCCTTTGATCTGAATTTCAGCTAAAACCTACGTTTTTTTAATAATTCAGTTAAAGCCGGAATATTGTTGAAAATAGTTCTGAAACGTCAGAAAAAACTTTTGGATAAATGATGTATTCCTTAGAAAATTCAAGGAAAACCTTTAATATCGTTATTTATATTATACCATAAAATGATAAGCTTTTCAATAGATTTCAGAATATAGATTCAATTTTTGTGTCTTATTTGCATAGTTAACAGGTGCAAATGTGCAATGTAATGTATGTAATAAACAAACCTCGAAAATTAAAGAAAATTTATGTTGACAACGATGAATTTCTGTGGTAAGATATAAAAGCTGTCGGACGAGAGAGCATCGAGTGTGACAGAACTGAAAGTATCTTGAAAATTGAACAATGCACTAAACATAAAACCCTTGAAGATTCATTTGAGACATAATGAATTATTGAGAAGTCAAGCATAAGACGTAAAAAATATGCAAAATGCTAAGTATTCTATTTTAGAGTACCAGGACAGATATCAAGCAGAAATGCTTAATATAAAACTTTTATTAAGAGTTTGATCCTGGCTCAGGATG
>JAZUJY010000177.1:0-1513 GCA_045643005.1 Oscillospiraceae bacterium
CCATTCCTCCTAAATACTATTTGAGCTGTTAGTCTATACATACTCACTAAGATAATACCACAGTCAGCAAACAATGTCAATATTTTTTGTATAATATACTATCAGTATTATCACTAAGCCTGTTTTTGAAAACACACAAATCAATTTTTTAAACTCAATTCAGATGAATGAAGAAATTTTGTAGGGGCAGCGTTTCACCTAATGTCATTAAGCCAAGAAAACAGAAAATAGTCCCAGAATCAGAAAAAGATTCTGGGACTCAGCCCGTCGAAAAAGCCGCAAAGAGGCTGGCTGCCTGATGCTGTTTGAATCAGGCAGTTTTTGAGTATCTCAGCATAAGAACTGCAAAAGAAGTTTACTGATAAGGCGAGGAAGCTGAGCCTGACGATGTGTTTGTTCCATGCACATCTTTTTTAGTTGAAAGCTTTGGCTTTTTGTTGACATTAATGTGACATTGTGCTATTATTAATACGGATTTTGATTTTATATTCATTATAAATGTATATTTGGCGAGCTTGGCTGTATCACGACTTAAATGGAATGAAAATAGGAATTTACAGGAATGGTAACATACAACTCCGATTTAATAAATCAAATAGCACACCACATACAGCAAGGAGAAAATAATGAGATACTATAAGTACTTACCATTACTGTTGTTATTGCTTTTATGCTCATGCAGTAATGACAAAAATAACAAATCAGATTCACAGCCTGTTACTGAACAGGTTACTGCAGAAACTGCTTCGGCAACTGAAACAACTGCTGAAATTGAAACAACTCAGACAACTGCTGAACAGCCTGTCAGTGAAACAACAGTAATTACCTCTGCTGTAATTCCTGTTGAAGATATAGAATCAGATGCTCCGAAAACTTTCCCTGTTCCGAATGGTGCTGATGGTCAGGAATTAAAAAATCATTACTCATTTAAGGTTCAGCCTGACGGAGTATGGGTTTATTATGACGATATTAAAGCTCAGTTTCTTGATGCTGACTGCGTCTGGTATGACAGCAGTTCAGTTTACAATGAAAATAAACTTGTTTACTGGCACGATTATGATTTTGACGGTTATTTTGATTTGTTTATACCTGAGGATGAAAATGTTTTCAGCGGACCGGGGCATTATTTCCGCTTTAATACAAAAACAGGCTTATTTGTAATATGGGACGAAATGGACAAGATTGGAATACAGGCTAATACCAATAATTATCCTGATAAAATTGTCTATACAAACAGTTCTGATGAAAACGATAACATTGAACATAAAGTTTATATATGGGATAATGAACAGCTTGTTTTAAAAGAGCGAGAGCATTATTACAGAGGCGAAGAAACCGAAGACGGTCATTATCGCATATGTGATTACTATACATATGAAAACGGCTATGAAGAATTATATCGCCGCAGAAGGCTTTTTTATTCAAACGGCTCTGAATGGCCATCTATTGATGAAGATGTACCGATTGAATAGTTTAAATAATGGAATTAACTTTTCATTTACCGCACTTACAA
>JAZUJY010000178.1:0-4140 GCA_045643005.1 Oscillospiraceae bacterium
AATTTCCTTGTGTTTTTATAGCATACATTTGGAACGCAGGTAAATCCTCTCTCCTGATATTCCATATGGTACAATGCAGTTCTGCACGCTCCTGTTCTTTTTTGTTATCAATCATAATTGTACCCCTTATTTATGCACTTATATAGTTACTTTAAGTATACCATATCTACATTAATTCTTCAAGTTTTTTAACCTCTGCTTAGCACTCTATCTCCTCAGAATGTTTACAAAATGTTAAATCAGCAATCTGTCATCTCATTATCTCATTTATTTTCACAAATAGCCTTAACTATAATATCATACGCATTTAAAGAATGGAGCGGTATTTTCGAAATTGAACCCACAAAAAAACGGTAAAAAAACAGCGTAAATACGTTATATAACGCATTTACGCTGTTTTGGGATTCATATTATATCAAGAATCTCTTCACAAAATATCATTATTGCCTGTGCAATTTCACTTCTGTGATAATCATCTATAATACCCTCATATACTTTGCATCCATAATTCTCCAGGGATATATTATTTAACTTTGAAAGTGAAACAATTGCAGCATCATGTTTTTCTCTTCTTTGCAAATCAAGCTGTTCTGCCATGTACATACCATATTTCGTATTAAAATCAAGCTGTTTCATTTTTTCTTCAATAACAGAAATATGTTCTGAATAATCCAGAAGATTATTAACTAAATTCTTTATCTCTGAACTATCGGTTTTTAACAGTTCCAGCATTCGTGCTGTATTTATTCTATTCATGCAATTTCTGTCAGATTATTTATTCCGTACTTATCATTAGCTAAATTTTCTCTATATATTTTTTTTGCTATTTCAAGTATTTCACTCAGCTGTAATGTCAGATTAAATTTTGTCTTTAATTCCATAATCATGTCATCTGAATTCAGATTATCAGAAACATTATTAATTTTATTACGAATAAGTCCTGTACACAAATTACAGCATGCTATTCTGAAATCCGGCAGTCTGGTTAATTCTTCACTCATAATAAAAACCGGCTCCTTTCAAATGTGTTTTCTTCTGATTACATTATAGCACTTATATCATCTAAATTCAACAGCTAAAGAACTTTCATATTCACTGACTGGTCCTGTCACTTTCTTTTTCCGGTTTAAATAATTATCTTTTACTGTTCAAAGCTCTGCTTTTAACAAGCAGAGGCAATTCGAAGAATTGCTTTCGTTCAGTAGGAGATTGAACTCCTACTGAACGAGAGAATATCCCCCGCCGCCTATAGAGGCGGGGGATATCCTCTGTGTTGTTATAGAACGGATGATTTTTATTTAAAAGAAGATTTTCAAAAAAACATTTCAAGATAGAGAGATTTTTCACTGTATGCCTTCACATTTTCTGATCCATCCGGTTACTCCGTCAGGAAGGTCTTCGCAGTATGGCGTATCATCATCATACAGCAGATCAGACTGAATCTGCGTAATCATGCAGTGCTGACCCATTTCTATTCCGAAATACAGTGAGGCAATACCCTTATCACCGTTTCTTACCCACTCAGGGAAAAAGCAGATGATATTTTCATATTTTTTCAGTTCTTCGTATCTGGAAGTTAATTTTTCGGAGAAGCATCCGAATTCATCATGCTTTCCGACAGCAAAAACTATGCTTACCTGATTTTCACAAAGCTTTCTGAGAACATCTGACGGAGGAACGTAGTCTGTTGATGCCGGCATAACTCCGCTGAAATAATCCGGATATGACTCAGCCATCATCCATGACATGTATCCACCGGAACTTCCGCCGAGAATATACACGCCGGAAATATTATCTCTGAATTCTTCAGTTATTTCATCAGCCATTTTCTTTACAAGAGGCACATACTCACTGCACCAGCTGTCAGCCAGCATGCCGTTTTCATCACGGCGCTCATTTGCAAGAGGAACAAGTATAAATGCACCGCCTCCCATACGTTCCTGATATTCAGGTGAAGCGAACATCTCTGCGCCGCTGTGTCCTGCGCATTTCAGTCCGTCAAGAGCATTTGTGGCACCATGAATAAATATAAGCAGCGGATACTTCCTGTCTGCGTTTATTTTTCCGGGCTTGTACAGATAATATTTCATAGAATCATACGGAGGATTTGAACTGCTGTCCGTACATTTTCTTTCCTCAAACAGATGCAGATAATCTCCGCCAGTGAATGATGGCATATAGCTTATAAAATCATTATCTGACATATACTGTGCCCATTCTGGTGTTACATGGTCCATTTTTGTTTTCTCGCTGAATTCCATTACTTTCATTGCTGTTTTCTCCTTAAATATTATTCCTATAATGATCAGATTATTCTTTTATACCATTCCGGGACAGCTTCTGATAACCTGAATAATTTTCCTGATTTGTAAACTGCAAATCTGTTGAATGATTCCGTGTTATCATATAAAACCACCATATCACATAACGGAATAACCAATCTTAGATTAATAAAACTTTCTTCATATCTTCTTTCAACATCAGCATCAGGTATACCATGTCCGCCGTTTTTCACTCTGTGAGCTATTCTGGTTTTAGCTGTTTCTGCAGAATTTACGCCTACATAATGCATCTCAATTGTATATCCAAGACTTTTTGCAATCTCAATATTTCTGATAATACTTTTACCGCAAAGTGTTGTTTCCTGATTAAATGTAATATTTTTACTGAAATACTCCTTTATGAGTTTAACTGCTTGTTTTCCAGCTTTGAGAACATCAGAAGAGTTTCGCCAGTTTCCAAATCCTCTGACAATTTCATCTGTATTAATTCGCTTCATATCCTGTAACGAATCCAGTACATTATATAAAGTCGATTTACCCGCACCATTAACTCCTGCAATAATAATATACTTTTTCATTAATAGACATTTCTTTCAATAACTTTTTTCTGTTTCTGCTGAAGCAGAAAATTTCCTATCATTTCATAAAAGTCTTTTTCATCTTCATCTTCAGATTCCAGAACTAACTGGAGAGTGTCTTCCGGTTCAAGATTTTTTATTTCATTATATATTTTTGTGTATTTAACTACATCGCACATTTTATCAACCTCCAAATGTATTGATTCTCTGATTTGATTATACCATAGCATGGAATATTAATCAATCAAGTTTTATTCTATTCTGAAGTAATCCAGCATATTCTTCATCTTGATATATGCCGCTGTTCACTTTATACTGTCTTTCATACAACAAAGTTCTTTGGTTTGTCTCCGTCAAATTAGCTTGAAGGAAAAAATATTACATCTGCCATATTACTATTCACTTTCTCTCTATATTCTTTTGCTTTTCAAAAAAAGCTTTACTGATTAACGCATACTCTTTGTCTGTACATACTTTTCTGCAGACTGGTTCAAATGATTTGGTTACTTCAAAGCATTCTTTTATGTTGTCACATGGATACTGTGAACACTGTCCGCAATGTTCTATCTGCTTATCATTTGTACACGAAACAACATTATATCTGCACCAGTTCTCTTTTTTACACCCTGTACAGGAAATTTCTTTACTACTGACAACATGGTCTCTGTAACCTATCCTGTACCACAACTCTGCAGTATTAACCAATTCGGTTTCTGTTTTATTATATGGTTCTTTTACATATCTCGGACACGCGGAACAGTCATTCCCGCATGCCGCAATTATTCTTTCACTCATATGTTTTCTCCTTATAAGTTCTGGCATAGTATCTGTTACAACTGACAAATCATTATATATTCTTCTTCATTCTCATCAACAATTTCAAAACCAACGTTTTTATACATCCTGACTGCGTAGTTCTGTTTTTGAACAGCGTACTGAACCCACAAACATTCAGACAACGAAAAATCCCATAAACACGAACATTTACGTGTTTATTCAGAAATTAATCTTCCTCAGCTGAATACTCTTCAAGAATTCAAAGCTCTGCTTTTAACAAGCAGAGGCGATTCGCAGAATCGCTGACCAAACAGTCGGAGATTGTACTCCGACTGAGCGGAAAGATAGAACCCGCCGCCTGCAGAGGCAATGTCATCAACTTAAGAAATTAGATATAAAAAAGCAACATAAAATTTGCAAATTTTGTTAATTGATGAAACGATAAATTCCCCAAAATGAGAAAGTAAAATCTCATCCTTCAATAAAGTTTGCTCAAAATCAAC
>JAZUJY010000179.1:0-1710 GCA_045643005.1 Oscillospiraceae bacterium
ATTTCCATTGAACTTAGACCGCAATCATTACTAAATGCATAATTTCCTATGATACGGACAGTATCAGGAATAGTAATATTATCAAGTGAAGTACAACCAGAAAATGAATAATTGCCTATTCTTTCAATGCCTTCAGGAAAATTGAATGTTTTCACTTTTTTGCATCCTTTAAACATATCTTTCGGTATTCCTTGTATAGGTGAAACCCGATAAATCCACTGTCCATTATATTGTGGATCAGCTTCGTATTCTGTAATATGAGAGGGAAGATATATTTCTTCCGCATTTTGATATCCGGAAAATGTTGAGAATGCAAAACGATCTGCATAACAATAGATTTTTTTTACATTATCCGAATAACTTGATTTATCATCACTACCAGATTTAGTAAAATATCTGTCTTCTACCGGATCATACACTTGCTTCTCAATCCATGTACATCCCAGTAAACCGCCACGATTGTAAATCACATATGTTCCGTCATCATACAGAGAATACTCTGTATATAATACTCCGTCTTCCGATTCACGACTGTCTAATGATGACCATCGTCCACATATCGGATATTCCGAAGTACCTTCTTCTGTCGGAACTGACGGATCATCAACAGGCGGATCATCATTATTTTTCGGCTCGGTACTATTTCTATCATCTTCATCAGTGACAGGAACGATACTCATAACTTTTCCGTTGCTGTCAAAGAAAATAGTACATTCTTCAAAAGAATTTGTTACAATACGGGTTACAGAATCAGGAATTACGATCATTTTAAGTCCAATACATCCTGCAAATGCAAAACGGTGAATAGTTGTTGTATTCTCACCGAGTGTCACACTGGAAAGATGTGAACAATCCTTAAAGGCAGATGCAGAAATACTTTTAAGTGTAGACGGAAGTACTACTTTTTTGAGGTTTTTACAGCCTTCAAAAGCGTGCTTTCCAATTGAAGTTACGCCTTCAGGAATTACAATTTCAGTAAGATCTGTACAATCGGCAAAAGCATAATTTCCGATCGAAGTTACGCCTTCAGGAATTGCAATTTCGGTAAGGCTTGTACAACCGGCGAAAGCACGATCTCCTATTGTTTTAAGTGCGGAAGGCAGCTTTACAGTTTGAAGATCACTGCAGCCTTCAAAAACACTGTTTTCAATTGAATGAACGTTTACAGGAACTTCGATTTTAGTAATACTTTTACAATCGAAAAAGGCATGATCTCCCATTGTGATTAATTTGGCAGGCAATGCTATTCCGGTCAGATTATAACATGAATTAAATGCATTTGCTCCGATAGTTTCAATGCCGTAAGGAAGTTTTATTTCTGACAGTTGGTTACAGTTAAAGAACGCATCCTCACCTATTGATTTAAGTGATGAAGGCAGCGTTACTGTCTGAAGATCAGTGCAGCACATAAATGTGCCGTCGCTCAGGTCTGTCAGTTGTTCAGAATCAATTGTTGCTGTCCGGAGAGAGCTGCAAAATGAAAATACATTTTTTCCGAACGTTTTGAGAGTTCCGGGAAGTATTACTTCAGAAATGCTTTCACAGCGCCTGAAAGCATTGTCATCAATCCATGATACTTTTGGAGACATTATCAGTTCAGTTGCATTTACACAGTTTTCAAATGCTGATATGCCGATACATGTAAGGTTATCAGACAGAGATATTTTTTTAAGGCTTCTGCAGTTATAGAATGCATAATTTTCAATATCG
>JAZUJY010000180.1:0-2449 GCA_045643005.1 Oscillospiraceae bacterium
GGACCGGAGAAGACGATAGGATTATTCTCAAAAGCTGAAATCATTATCGGTATGCGCTTGCATTCGCTGATATTCTCTGTTGCGGGGCATACGCCTGTAATTGCTTTATCGTATGATCCTAAGGTAGAAGGATTTATGAAATACATGGGGCTTGACTTGATAATCAATATTAGTGATTTGAATTTTGAAGATTTGAAACGTTTCGTTGATGATTGCTTGACTTGTGATACGAGCTTAATTAATCAAAAAATGGAGCTGTTGTGTGAAAAGCAGGAACAGAATAAAGTCGTACTAAAGCAATTCTTAGAATCTTAAACAGGAGAACGATAGATTGAATATTCTATTTTTGATAAATTATGCCGGTAATGCAGGTACTGAAAACTATGTTGACCTTTTGGTTGATCGCTATCAATCGAAGGGACATCAATGTTTTTTAGCTTATAATATTTCCGGTCAGTTATCTGAAAAGATGGAATCAAAAGGAGTTAAGTCTCTTCAGCTGGACTTGGGAACCGGCGGAATGATTTCTTCTCCGAAAAAACTGGCAGCATTTTGCTCGGAGAATCAAATTGATGTTATTCATGCACAGTATCCGAGAGAAAATATTATTGCGATTAAATCATTGAATTATTACTCGGTGCCGAAGGTGGTTTTTACAAGCCATCTCAGCATAAGGCAAGGACTGAAATGGAAAATACTAAATAGAATATATACAGGCAGGAATCATGCAGTCATCGCGCTTTTTGATGATGCCAGAAAAATTCTTAAGGGCAATGGTGTAGCAGAAGATAAAATTCAAATCGTTTATAACGGTGTAGCTGAAGACAGCAGACGGGCTTCATACTCTCTTGATCCGTTTAGGATTTCCATCATGGCAAGATATTCTGAAGAAAAGGGATTGGATTTTCTTTTGGACAGCATTGCCGATCTGAAAAAGAAGACTAATAAGAAAATACATCTTGATATCTTAGGTGAGGGCGAGCTGTTTGATCATATTAAGGACAGAATAGCAGAACTGGGACTTGGTGATGATGTTACGCAGGTTGGATTTACCACTGAAACAAAAAAGTATTTATTGAATTCATCGCTGTATGTATGTTCATCTCTGAAAAACGAGGCTATGAGTTTCGCAATTCTGGAAGCATTTTCAGTGGGGCTTCCGTGTGTCGCAACAAATGTCGGCGGAAATGCCAAACTGATTAATGAATACGGTGTTTCCGGTTCTATTGTAGATTCATTTGAGCCGAGCGATTTTGCCGATGCAATTAAAAAGTACATTGATGATGAAAAGTTGTGGGCAGAACATTCTGATGCTGCTGCCAAGAAAATAAAAAATGTTTATAGTATCGATACGCTTGCGGAAAAGACATTGCGTGTTTATGAATAATCGGAGGAAAAAATGATAGACGAAAAAGGAAGATTGTTCGGAAAAATTAATGTTATTGATTTATTCGTTTTGGTGGTGCTGATAGCGGCAATCATTTTTGCAGTGTTTAAATTTGTTTTACCGAAAGACAACGTTGAAGAAGCTCCGACTCAGAATATGGATTTGATGCTGAATTGCCAATCCACTCCGTTTTTTACCGCTGATAAGCTCGTTAAAGGCGCAGAGGTGTATGACGGTGATTCAAAGGTTGTACTCGGAACATTGGAATCATTTGAGTTCTTCCCTTATTATGAAAATCAGACAGAGAGTGATTACTTTACAGGTGTTATTCTTCATGTAAACAGCAATGGAAGTTTCGTGACAAGGGGCGTTGAAATCGGAGGCAAACTCTACGGCTCCGGCCATACGATGGTTTGTTATTTTAACGACGCAAAGCTATATGTAAAAGTACAGGATTATAAGGCTAAGTAATATCGTGTTTGAAAACAGTATTCTCGGAAAAGTATATTCATTTTATCTGTATAGTGAACTCTATAAAATATTAAGAGCAATCTATATGTTCTTTTCGAATGCGTATAATCACAGTTCTTTTAAGAAGATTCTTATTGGCGAATCAAAGTTTTCCGGTTGGTGGAGAGAAACAGTCATTGCGAAATTCGTAGACAGAATTGTTTTGTTTTTCAGTACTGTTATTCAGCGCATTATTCACTTTTTAACACCTGCTGCTGACGGAAGTATTGTTGTTAAATTGTGCAGGGGATCTTTTGTTCTCCAATACGATGTATTTTTTTCATTGCTCGTTTTCGGCATGTTTTTAATTCCGCATGAGTTATGGAAAAACGGACAGGGAATTGTCTTAGGCGTTATGGCAATTGTGATTCAGTTTGTTAATAACAATTTTCATAATATTGAATGCAATGTTCATAAATCGACAGGTCTTCCTTTTGCGGTATTCGTTGTGACCTGCCTGTGGAGTGTATGCATTGCACTCGTTAAATCCGACAGTATACGAATTTTGATTTTCTTTGTTGCTGCTTTTGCATTTATGTTCGCAGCAGCATT
>JAZUJY010000181.1:0-7106 GCA_045643005.1 Oscillospiraceae bacterium
TTGTTTCAAGCGCTACAGGTTTACTGTTAGATGTATCAAGCGTATATCTTCCGTCCGGCATGAGATATTCACCGTTTGCATCCTTAACAGCCTCTGCTCCCATATACTTTATGGTATAGCGTATCATGCGGGTTGCTTTCCATTCAGCATAGAGCTTCAGGTCCTTAGTGACAGGCATATTATTTGGCAGGAAAGCTTTCTTTTCGCCTGTTTCTTCATCAATATAGAACCAGCCGACAAAGTTGTAGCCGTCACGTGCAATTGTTGAGGCATACTGTATGGGAGTACCGTGTTGAACATAAACATCATTTGTACCGTAAGATGTATCGGTTATTATATTGTCTGATAGCATATCATTGTATGTCTCATAGAATTTTACATTATGAGTGATTTTTTCCCAATAAGCGTATACTGACATATCGGAATCACCCATGTACGTATTGTTAAAATCAACTTGTTCGCCTTGACCATACGGAGCATAGTACCAGCCTTTAAATTCATAAGCATTTTCTTCAAGCTTTTTTGGATATGCAGGCGGAGCGCCCTCACCACTTAGTAATTGCTGATAATAATATGTTCCGCCATTGGTGATAGTGCCGTAACCATCATTATAGGTTATTTTATGTTTATTTCGTTTATAATATAAATATTTAATTCTGCTGCTTTTATCAAATTCACCATCAAAATTTTCTTTATCTACGGTTTGTGTAAATCCTGTAATAGGAAAATAGTCTTCATCATATGTTAATGAAATGGTGCCTCCAGATACAGAAGTTGAATGATAGATATAATATGTTTTACTATCATCATCATTTGTTATTGTTGTAAGCCCTGTGGTGTCCATACCATCAAATACTTCAAGACAGTAATACCATGTATATAAATCTCCTGACCATGAAGTAGCAGTCATTTTTATATCTTGACCTGGCATTTTTTCAAGAAATGAATAATAATTGTTTGTTGCACTTGATTCCCAAACATAACCAAAATCAAGGTAATTTGTTTTAATAATTGAATCGTTCCATACATCAGATATATCAGCATCATATTTTCTGCTAACAGTATATATAGTTTTAGTGCTAAGCGCCATATCAAAAATATTTTTGTAGTCTTTGATTTTGTAATAATTACTATTAAACTTAAGATAATAAGATCCACTTTTTGATTTATATATTGGTAAATTACTGCTTGGCGTATAAGCTACAAAATCAAGATTTTTAACATTTGTGTCTGGTGGGGATTGAACAGAACCACCTGTAACAGTATAACACTCTAAAGTGTGCTGATGATTTTTATCTCCACAAGTCGGTGCAATAAACGTTATTGTATATATATTCCTTTTAAAATAAACATTAAGAACAGAAGAACCATCACCATTTACAACAACACTTTCAGCTTTTTCATGATTATATGTAAAATGAGTTGAATCTCTGCCAGTAAAAGCTGTGTCTTTGTAATCATTGCTGTTAATAGTTGAGCCTGATTTTTTGTTTATAGTGGTACTTCCTGCATATGAATAACCGTCATCATTTGCATTTTCATACCAGAAAATAACAGTGGCACTTGTATTTCCTGTTGTCCATGTTGCATTGAAAACAATATCAAATGACGGCACGGAAACCATTTCCCCACGTTTAAGAGCTGCTGCCATACTATCAGCAATTGTAATCTGTTTTGCGGTCAGACCGTCATGTGAAGCCACCCAGCCGTTAAATGTATAACCGGGTTTTGTAGGTGTATTAAGACGAAATTCCGTTCCATATCGTGCATAGACCGGTTCAACGCCGTAACCGCCGTCCAACTGGAAATTCATGAGATGATATTCACGGTCATAGAAAATTTCAATGAGGGTTGAACCATCGGCGGCAACAGTTGCATCATTGTACTGTAATATAGAAAAGCCTTCAAAAGCTTCTTTGATATCGGACTCATTGGTAATAATTGTGCCAACCTTTGCGCTCATTGTTTCGGAATCCACAAAAGTATAGAGGTCATCATATATATTCTGCTGGTATCTGCTTACATGGAATTCTACTTCCTGCGGAATATAGATAACATAATAGACAATATCATCCTGAATATTGGTCACACTGCATTTTACAGCAGAACCATTTTTCGGATCTTCATCATAAGGATACAATGTTTCATCAAAATCTGTAAGCCACTTTCCTTCGGCAGCGTTCCATTCGTTAATAGTTGCGATATATGCTTTGTAGCCTGTACGAACAGGGCTTTGAACCTTTCTGCTGTAACTCTCACCCTTGGCAATCGTTGCAACATAGTCATTCGCAACAGAACTTGTTGCATCCGGAGCTTCATTGTAATAAAAATATTTTATGGTGACTGTTCTGGTGCCGCTGTCAGGTTCATCGTCCAGAATATTCGGCTGTAACTGCGACATCATTTCTGCATGAAAGTTTTCGGGGAAAGTCGGCATAAGAGCATCTTTGGAGATCAATACTGTTATCTCATCACTGCTGTATTCTGTGTCGCCAATTTCAGCCTGACATCTGAGCTTAGCTGTATTGTCCTCATTAAGACATGGCTCCAGAAGCGTATAGCCAATCTCGCACTGACAGTCTGTCTTGTCAAATATATCCACCCAAAGCTCGGAATAGGGGAGCTGTATCTGCCATTGATAGCTGTCTGCACGCTCCTCGGAAGCAGTGAGCGTGATTTTTTCGTTTTCAGACATAGTAATGCTGTTTTCTTCCATGCCGTCACAGGTTATGACTACATCAACTATATCAGAAAAAGCCGTGCGTGTTGGTGTGGTATATTCAAGGAAGTTGAAAATAAATGCTAAAGTGAGAAATAATGCTGTTAATTTTTTTCTATTCATTCTTCATTCCTCCGTTAAAATGATGAATATAATATAATGTTAAATGAATAAGTTAATTTACTTTTTAATTGTTTTATTGCTAATAAAATTATTTATATAACGTAAACTTTCACAACTATATTATACACCATTTTTTAGTAAATTTCAATAATGGGAGGGGGGGATAGGGAACGAATTTCGTCGTTTCTGACACATTATCATAGAGCATCATGTGCAATTTGTATACCGGTATTCCACAAAACAATTACTCACAGAACATTTTGTTATGATTATAACAAAGAGTATTGCGTACAGTTTATGCTTTAAGGCAACTATTCAAGCAATATTTTGTGTATTGTCCATTTGATTCAACAGATGAATTTGCAGTTACGACTTGAAATGAGTATACTGTAAAAATATGAACTTATTAATAATGAATATGTTGATTAAATATCAAAAGTATGTTATTATATTTAGGCACGGTCTGCCGTGCAAATTTTATTTTTTTTAAGGGGCTAAAAGTTATGAAAACAAAAAAAACACTTGCAATTTCAATGGCACTCAGCCTTACAGTCATGTGTGTTCCGTTCAGCGAGATCACACCTGAAATGTCGGGCATCACGCTTAATGCTGATGCTGTAAGCTACAATGTGGCTGTTGATTCTTCCCGGAAAAATGATTTTGAAGACGTTGTGAACGACATTGTGGAAGATTATGCTGATTCCGTAGACATATTGCTTGACGGAAACCTTCCATCGGCATCGGGCAAAAACGGCGATTGCAAATTCACTTTTGACCGTGTAGACAATGAGCTTACTTTTTCATGTGACGGAGTATGTCCCGGTATCACAGACATAGCACAGATCAGAGAACTGACAGTAAATAACAAATACCCTATCTACGATCTCATCTATGAAGACGGAATTACTGAAATCTCCAATCCTGAATATTCTTCTTCCAATCCATATAAGGATGTAAGATCTATTTCATTTCCTGACAGTCTTTCAGCAATTAATGATAATGCATTCAAAAAATTTGGCAGTCTTCTTGAAGTAACTATTCCTGAACAAACACTAATGATTGGTAAGAATGCTTTTGAAGATTGCCGAGAGCTTAGAAAAGTAAATATTAGCGGAAAATATACATCTGTAAGTGACAGCGCATTCAAAAACTGTGATCATCTTGAAAGCATTAATCTTACTGATTCACAAGTAAAGATAGATGATTATACTTTTTACAAATGCAATTATCTCAAAAATATCGATTTATCCAAATTAAGATCTATTGGTGATTTTGCATTCTATAAATGTGCTCATCTTGAAAAATTAGATTTACAGAATATTAATTCGGATATAGGTGAATCGGCATTTGAAGACTGTTCTGATGTAAATGAATTGATCTTATCTTCTGAAGTTTTATCCATTGGGGACAATGCTTTCAAAAACTGTAATAGTATTCCGGAAATAACTATTCCTGAAAAAGTTTTTTCATTAGGAAAAGGTGCATTTTCAAACTGTAGAAATGCCATTACAGCAAATGTTGAATCTACACAAATAAAAGAACTGAGTGAGAATACATTTGAAGGCTGTTCTAAGCTTAAAACTGTAACTCTGCCTTCACAACTTGAAGCAATAGATGCATACGCTTTTAATTGCTGTTTTGATCTGGCTGATATAAAATTGCCATCCGCTTTAAAAACAATAGACGACTTCGCTTTCTGTAATTGTTATAGCCTTACCGAAATTAAACTTCCGAGTGGTGTAACTTCAATCGGAAACGGTGCTTTTAAAGGCTGCTATTATCTTCAGACAGTAACTCTGCCTTCAAAGTTAAAAACAATAGAAGATTATACATTCTGCAATTGTGAAAGCCTTACTGAAATGGTAATTCCTGAAGGCATAACTTCAATTGGAAAGAGTGCTTTTGAAGGCTGCTATGATCTTCAGACAGTAACTCTGCCTTCAAAGTTAAAAACAATAAAAGACTATGCTTTCTGCAATTGTGAAAGTCTTACTGAAATTGTAATTCCTGAAGGCGTAACTTCAATTGGAAAGCACGCTTTTGAAGGCTGTAAAAACCTCAAAAAAGTAGTACTTCCGTCTACACTTAAAAGTATTTCTGCCAATGCCTTTAAGGGGTGTTCAAAACTTTCAAGTGTGACACTTGGCAAGAATACAACAACTATCCACCGTTTCGCATTTGCCGGATGTAATTCACTTAAAATGATCGTAATTCCCGATTCTGTTAAACAAATCGTATCAAATTCATTTGAATCCTCAACTCTTTTCTTTGATGAAAACGGAAAGGTCAAAATTATCGTAACTATACCGGATGAAGAAGATAAAGATGATGATCCGATTGATGTTGAGCCGAATGATGATGATGATCCGCCTGTTGATGATCCGTCAGTTCCGACAGAAGAAGATACTTCGGAATATCCGATACGTGGACGATGTGAATCATTTGACAGTCGTGAATCGGAAGACGGAGCATTATATACAGAGTATTCTCTGGATGCTGACGGAACACTTGTGGTTTACAACCGTGGCGGATTGCTGAATCGTCTGAGTATTGCAAATCGAGTGTATGATCCTGTAGATGGTATATATAGGACTGTATGGCAAAATAAAGCCGGGATTGATTATACAGACGAAATAAAAAAAGTCTATTGTTATGCAGACCGTTTTGTATCAGCAACATTTACAGGATTTGAAAATGTAGAAGAAGTATATCTTCCCTCTCATATAACAGAATACGAATTTGCCGGAACAATACCTAACCCAAAAGGTGAAGGATATTCTGATATTTATACTTATCAGGTTGCGCCAATACAAGGAATACCGGACTATATGTTCTCCGGATGCAAAAAACTGAAAACTTTCAATTTCCCTGAAGGCATTGAAAGAATAGGCTATTGTTCATTTACTAATTGCGATTCACTTGATAATATTACTATTCCTGATACTGTCCGCATCATTTCAAGATTTGCATTTAGTAATGATTTCGGTCTAAGTTCAATGGAAATCCCTTCAAGTGTTAAAACTATTGAAAATGCGGCATTCCAGAACTGTTCAAATATCGAAACTTTAGTTCTTAATGAAGGTCTTGAAGAGATCGGAAACTATGCGTTCTTTTTTAATGATAAGCTCACATCTGTAACAATTCCTGAAAGTGTTGAACGACTTGGTAGAGGTGTTTTCAAAGGCTGTTACGGTATAAAGACAGTTGTTATCAACGGAGATTTTAACGAAGTTGAATATGATGACGATGACATCTCGGTTTATAAACCTCTTGATTATGATTATTGCGGCGCTTTTTCAGAGAGTCATTATATTGAAAATATATTGATCAACGAAGGCGTTACAACTATACCGGTTGGTACATTTATGAATACATTCTCTGTAAAAAATCTTTCATTGCCAAGCACGCTTAAAACAATTGAAGGCAGAGCATTTGATAATTCATATATTACTGAAATCAAACTCCCGTCATCGCTTACAACGATCGGTAAAGAAGCATTTATGTGTTCTCATTTGGAATCGATCGATATACCTGATGGTGTAACATCAATTTCAGAAGGTACATTTTATGGTACTTCCTATCTCAAAAAAGTATCACTTCCTAAAAACCTCAAAGAAATTAAGGATAAAGCATTTAGCTGTTCATTAATTACTGAAATTGACCTTCCTGATACCCTCACAGCGATCGGTAAAGAGGCATTTTCTGGTACTGATCTGAAAGAAATTAACGTACCGAAAAATGTTTCTTCTATCGGAGAAAATGCATTCGACTTTCATGAGGATATTACAGTTACGATCAATAACCCTGACTGGGAATATGATCCGAGCGTTCTTATCGCCGGAACAAAAAATGCTGTAATAAAAGGCGTAAAAGGCTCGGCAGCCGAAAAATATGTTGAGGAAGTAAACGAAAATGTACTGAAACCTTATAACGAAAAATATAAGAAGAACTTTAAGTACACATTTGAAGAAATCGGCACTACTTCAACTGTAACAACAACTAAGGCAACAACCACAACTACAAAGGCAACGACAACAACGACTAAGGCAACATCTTCAACTACAAAAGCAACTACAACAACGACTAAGGCAACAACAACAACTGCACCCGTAAGCACAAAACTGACAATACCTGAACCAAAGGTATCGGGAGATACAAATGGCGACGGAATGCCGAATATGGCTGACGTTGTACTTATCATGCAGTCGCTTTGCAATCCTGATAAATACGGTGTAAATGGTACAGATCCATCGCATATCACATT
>JAZUJY010000182.1:0-3481 GCA_045643005.1 Oscillospiraceae bacterium
CAAACACTTCTTAAAATAGTGTTGAAACACCTAAAATACAAGGTATTGCGTAATGCCGAGGATTTTGAACGGTAGAAAAACGGAAAACAAATCTAAGCGGATTTTGAGTCCCGCGCGTCTGCCAATTCCACCACACCGGCATAAAATAAGTTAATCATCAAATTGAAATAAAAAAGCAATTTGAAAAGCATCAACAAAATTACTTAATAATTATACTACAAAAAATTGATTTTGTCAACATCTTTTTAATAAAAAAGTTCATCTGAAAAAATGAATTGTCAGGTCTTGAAATATGTCATGCTGCATGAAAAAAATTTTTTGAAATTTTGTGACACTCTGAGTTTATGGTACGAATGTTGATTATGAAAGCACACAAAAGCAGATATGCTTTTATTCAGGCTATGATAATTTAATTTTAAGGAGTAATTAAAATGAAAAAATCACTTATTTCTATTGCTGTTTTATCGGGCATTTTCTTTACGTCATGCGGGGAATATGAAACTGTTCTGCCTGAGAAAAAACAGGCTGACAGCGAAACTGTTTCAACTGTGCAGTTAACAGACATTATGAGTACATCGGCTTCTTCTGTATCTTTTGAAACCACAGCAGAAACTGTAATATCAACAGAATCTGAAACATCAGCAGAATCTGAAATATCAACGAAAGCTGAAATATCAACAGAAGCTTATGCGGACGATGACAATTCCGCAAAAACTAATAAATACGGCTTTTATCCGTGTCCGACTCCTGTTTATACGAGCATAAGCGTTGCATCACTTGACGGTGTATGGTATGACACAAGCAGTTTCAGCAATTTCCTTATCATAACAGAAGGTACTGACATTTATAACGGCAGGTGGGAGTATCAGTATGAAGGCGGCGGAAGTCAGTCCGGCTATATTCTGCTTGAAAATATGACAGACCATGATATTGAATCAACGTGGTTCACATTTTATGAGGATGACGGCACATTATGGCACGCTTTTGCAGCCACGGGTGAGATTCCGCTTGATGATATCTATGCAGAACAGACGGGTGAACCTCATTTTACTCGTCAACAGGACGAAAATGGCTCAATGGTGATGAATGACGGCACTGATGAGTAATATATGTCCTATAGATATCATTTTGTCTTATGAAATTTGAGATAGCATCTGTATGCCTCCCGCCAGTTATTACATGATCTGTACATAATAAATGGATCACGCTGATGATTGTAGTTGTGAGAATGAGCAGTATCAAACCAGCATCGCCTGAATTCTTCTCTTGTATATTTCTTTTCAGTCCATCTGTAGTCGGAGATATCCCATGAACAATAGAACTTTTTGTACTGTTTTCCGTTTGGAACATCAGCCGCTCTGCGTACTGCCGCAGATGCTTGTTTTTTTCCGAATTTACTGTTTGGCTCTTTAATATAAACAACAGGACTTTTTCTGTGCTTATAGCTTCTGCTCATAACAGACCTCCTTATATGACGGTATATCGCTAAAAACTTGAATGAACCGATATATGAAATGCCGGACATTTTTATGGTTTGAAAATAATAGTATTATTTTATCACAACTGTAAAAATATGTCAAGTAATAGCGAGAATTTGCCCAAAGTGAAAAATGCCCCTGCGAAAAAGACAGATACTCGTAAAGAAGCTTTAATGATTTGAAGATGAGGTTGCGTAACCAAGCTGGTTACGCAGCCTTTCTCTTTTTATCGTATTTCTTAAAGGATGATTATCAGTATGTGCTTGCCGTAAATTACAGGGCGTGACTTTATGCGTAAAATGGATATGTCGGCAAATACATTTTATCGCCGTGTGCGTGAGTATGAAGCTTGTAATGGTAGGAAAGTATTTTCTTATTGCTCTTGATGCTTCTAAGGCAACACCGCACAAAGAGTGTGCGGCAGAAACGCAGTCAGATGTATGTCAAGGAATTTCTGTGTAATATGACGGGAAATATACAAGTTTATGACGTACAAAGTCGTCAGACGTGCTTTGTGCAGTGTTGCCTTAAAATTCCTCTGAATGTATTTTCTACTAATGATGACTCTCTGATGAGATATAAGGGATTGCTGAATCCGACTGATTCAATGGATACTGATGTATCAAAGATATGTGAAGTTGATCGAAGATGTGCTTTCGCACTACGAAAGGGCTTGACGCAGCAGATGCTGTGCATAGCTGCTTTTTCTCGGAAGGGGTTTTTAGAGATGCCCTTAAGATAAACGGTAAAAAAATCCCACGGAAGAGAAGATTCAAGGACATCTATTGAGTTTCCGATACTGTGAGGGTGACAAACAGGCATATTTCTGAAACATTTTTGAAAAATGAGGATAATCCCGATATCCGCATTTAACAGATATTTCATTTGTTGAATATTCTGTTTCAGCAAGTAATTGTTTAGCATATTCCATGCGGCTTGAAAGAATATCCTTCATGCATGGGATTCCGTAACGTTCTTTGTAAAGCCGCTGAAAGTGAGATGCCGAAATATTCATCTTTTTTGCAATTTCAGGAATATTCCAGTCAGCAGACGGAACATCATAAAATTGTCTGCGAATGTCTTCCAGTTCCTTTTCATATTGTGAATGCTTAATTTTTACATCCGCATTATTACAGCTTTTTACCTGCAAAAAAAGCGCAGACATAAGACTCCTCAGTACTTCATTTTTATCAGGTTTATCAGCATTGAACACATCTTCGATCACTTTGATCATATCCGATACGATATCATTATCAAGCAGAATAGGTGCATTATGTACCAATTGCAGTGAATTAAGAAATTCTGTATCACCATTTTCAAGATCAAAACGGATGAAATCATCGGTGTATTCCGTCCCATCTGCATATAATGCATGGGGATAACAGCTTTCAACAATAAATATTGTATTTTTTTTAGTGAGATAAGTTCTGCATCCCATCACAACTCTGGCATCTGACCTTACAAGAATGATCTGCATTCCGTGTGTACCATTTGGACGTTCCTTTATGAAATCAGATGAATGTCTGACATGCCAGCCTACCATATTCACTTTCATTTCAGCCACCTCACATTATTATGACAATTCAACACATACCTTGTGCAATGTCACTTAAAATTAATCTACATATATTATACATTAACTAAATTAAAATGTCAATACAAATTAACTAAAGTTAATATTTAATAAAAGTCACTCAATCAGTTATACACATAAAACATTTATGCAGTCAGAGAATTTGCGGATGCAATAAAAACACAATTATTTGATAGAATACCCTATTGATAATTTAGCCTGAAAATAGTATTATTTAGTTAACATATATTTGTTACGCCTATTTATTTAGTTGAATTAAACTGGAGGGTATTAAAAATGAGAAACAAAGTTCTGAAACTGACGGCTGCTGTATCATCCATCTTGCTTGCTGCATCATTTGGGATTGATGGTACACCATGGCTAAATCCTGACACTGCCTTTGCCGCTGATACAAGCGGAAACGCTGTTA
>JAZUJY010000183.1:0-2040 GCA_045643005.1 Oscillospiraceae bacterium
ATTTTATGCGAAGTAATGAAGGAGAAAGTCAAGGAAGAAAGCCGCAGGAATACTTACGTATTTCAAGGTTTTCTGACGCAGAATTTCTTCTTCAGGACAAGCAGAAAAATTCAAGATTTAGTTGGTGGAGCAATAATATGTTCTATTCCAGCGGTATCGAAACGATAAATCTTGGCGATTTTGATACAAGTAGTGTTACAGATATGCATGGAGTGTTTTGAAATTGTAAAAAATTAACCAGTCTTGACCTTAGCAAATTTGATACAAGCAATGTTGGAGATATGTCTTATATGTTTTGCGGCTGTTATAGGCTGTCCGAACTTGAACTCTGGAATTTTACTGTAAATGAAGAAACAGATACATCTGATTTCTGTATTGGATGTTCAAGACTGAAGTATGTGGGGGGACCGGTACAGAAAGCAAGTGCTTAATAATTACAGTGCAAGTATTCTATCACAGAAAGTGATAATTTCATTCATATGAGAAGAAACATTCTCTTTATATTCTATCGAACATAATCCAAGTCTATCACAGCATTCAATTTCCAAATGTCCGTAAAAATGTTCGATGCTTTGAATGATTCGTTCACATTCTTTCATATTCGGTCCGGTTCGCAAAGCGATTGAATATCCTCGTTTTCCCTTGCTGATAGTTGAATGCGGTTCATGTGTATTGCACCATGGTGTACATCTATCGATAAATGCTTTAAATTGACCTGGAACATCTGCCCAATATGAAGGAGAAACAGAAATAATAATATCTGCCCACTCAAATTCATTGATAATATTTGGTATATCATCATTTTGAACACATTTGGCTGTGTTGTGACAGATACGGCAGCCTTTACAGAAATGAAAATGGTAATCGTCTATACAGATACTTTTAGTTATATACTTGCTTGACAGCTTATCTGTAACAATATTGATGATTTCTGCAGTTGCACCTGTTCTGACAGGACTACAATTTATTATGAGTACATTCATTGTTTATTCCTCCCACAAAGCTATTCGCTCAATTAGTTACACACATTTCTCATTACATTAAAGCACTTAGATAATTATATCATAAAATGTATATCAATAATATTATAATAACTTTTATTCTGTTTGTTTAAGACCAAGAGCTTCATTGCATTCTTATAAAAAACCTTTTCCGAAATATCCGTTTCCAAATTCAATCCAACAATTGCCAGTATGTGCTGTTTTTGATTGCAGCTTCCGTAATCCGAACAAAATATCACTCTATCCGGAACAGCCTTTATCAAATTCAAAATGTCCTTTTTGATTCTGTCAAATACAGAGAAATCATCAGCAACAGACGACAACTCAAAAAAACATATTCGGATATGAAATCAGCCTCATACAGTCAGAAATTTTCGGATAAAAGCAATGACAGCATACCAGTTTCAGCTTCGGATAATTTTCTAATACTCTGGCTGCATCATCCCATGCTGCATATTGACTGTTTTCCCAGCCCGAATGAAATAACACTGGTATATCCACACTTCCTGAAATTTCATATATCGGCTGCAAGCTGTTATCCGACAAATAGTATTCCTCAAAGCCGGGGAACAGTTTGATGCCGACAATTTTCTTTTGTGCAATATACTCTTTCAATTTGAGAAATTGCTGTTCAAATACAATAAACGGGCTGATGTCTCCGACAACAGATACAGCATCTGTATGCGCAAATAGTTCTGCACAGTCATTCATACTGCCAATTTCACTTTCAAGCGTAGAATCTGATATCACTATCCATTTTGCAATTTTGTTCTGTATCAGCTTTTGCAGCAACTTTTCTTTCTTTTCCTCTAATAGCACAGCCCCCTCATAAACGGGCTGGTGCGTATGTGCATCAATAATCATTTGTTCTCATTTTTAATATAGGCAACACCGCACCAAGCACGTCTGGTGACTTTGTACGTCATAAACTTGTACCCCAAGGGCACTTCCTTCGGGCGCTATTTTCCGTCATAGCACACAAAAACTCTGACTTCGTTTCTGCCGCACAATCTTTGTGCGGTGTTTCCTTAATGTTTTA
>JAZUJY010000184.1:0-6006 GCA_045643005.1 Oscillospiraceae bacterium
GCCGAATCCTAAAGCCATTGATGTGCCTAAGCTGGGCTTTTCCAATGTACAGACTAACGTTCTGCACATCATGATGAACAAGGAGGAGTGGGACTACTCCACGGTCGATGAGATTGCTCACATGGATAAGCTCTCAGTTTACTCCTATGAGGAAATCTGCACCGCTGTGTATGGTTTGAAAAACAGAGGTTTTCTCCTTGAAGTTAAAAAGCCTTACGGCTACGTTTATGCGGTAAATAAACTCCGCATTCCCAATATGATGTTCGATTACAGCTAACAGGAGTAAGTGAAAATGGGCAAAACAAGAGAAACGAAAACTGTAAGCGATAATATCGTCTGTGAGATACATAAATTCAGCGGTTATGCCGTACTGAGTAACTGCTTTGTGCGTTCTACCAAACTCGGCTGTCCTGCTATCGGTCTGCTCGGAAGAGTCATGGACTTGCCTCCGACGTGGATCTTCTCTAAGGCTGGACTTATCGCAATATGTCCTGACGGTGAGATAGCTATTGACAGTGCTCTTAATGACCTGAAAGAATGGGGCTATCTTGAAATTGAAGTAAAGATGCCGAATGAGAATCTCACAGGCAGGATTCAGACGGTCTATAAGTTCTATGAGTATTCAGCGAAGGATACCTCTATCCCTCAGTATGACTATGAGCTTGAAACCTTTATCTGCAAAGTAAGGTTTTACAGTTGAAGCGATAAACGAAAAGTGCTGTCAGGATTTTTCCAGACAGCACTGATTTTTGATATGTACATTATGAACCAGACGACCCTCTGAAAAAACTCTGTAAAAAACCAGTCAACTGTGGTAAAATAGAAATATCAACACAGGAGGCTGATTTTTTACAGACTTTTTTTCAGAGACTCAATTTCTTCATCTGTTCCAACATGTTTTGTAATTGTTCCTGTTTCAGTATCGAACATATAATCTCCAAATTGTTCTGCTACTGCGTTAGCTGTAACCTCACAGTTACTTATAACGTCATAAAAAGGCTGAATAGGTGCTGCACTGAAGATAATTGTTAACGCTGAAATTGCTGCTATAATTTTTGTTTTTTTCATAAGATGACCTCCTGTTTTATATCTGAACGCTCTGCAAAAGCGATTCATTATGTTGGGAATAAGACGATTTAAATGCTTTTAAAGTTATTATATAACATAATATATTATTAATATTATACTCTTTTTTTAATTAAAAATCAAGCAACAAACTGACCTCCGATATACATTTTATTTTATGTCTTGTTTATATAATAGATTTTTCGCTCCATTTTATACCGATAAACAAACATATCCCCATTGCTACAAATACTGCAATTGCGATAAAGGTTACCATTGTACTGCGAATGGTTTTGAAAAGTTCTATCCATAGTGCTTTTCATAATTCAATCAACTCCGTTTGACTGTTTTGGAATGCAATACATTCCGATTAAATTTTTATTTATTGTAACATGATTTTTAAAAAATTTCAAGTCTTTTTAGGATTTTTGTTACAAATTTTTATTAAAAGATAAAAACAAAATCTGTTGATACTTTTAAAATTTGAATCTATTTAAAATCCACCTGTTTTAACTTGAATTTTAATATTTATATATTACCTATATTTCATTGTCA
This sequence comes from Oscillospiraceae bacterium, assembly GCA_045643005.1. GTDB lineage: Bacteria > Bacillota > Clostridia > Oscillospirales > Ruminococcaceae > HUN007. Next base: position 1,621 of record JAZUJY010000184.1, read on the forward strand.
AGCAACTTTCACGGCATTAACGCTTGCATATTATAAAGTAATGAAGTTAAACAAAAAATGGTTGACAATACATATATATTGATGTATAATAATGTAATAAGTAATGAACAAAAAATTCAAAAAAACAATTATAAACACATTTGTTATAGCTACATTAGCATGTAATTCTGTAAGTATTATAGCGTCAGCTGCAGGTTTAAGTCCTAATGGCAAGCAATTTTACATTCCAAAAAAATGTTCTTCAACCGCCTCTGAAACTCTTAATGAAGATGCTGATATATTCAGTTTTAAAGTTACAAAGATTTTAAATGGAAAGAAAAAGTCTTCAAATTACAAAAGAATTAGAATTAAGGCTAAAAGCGATTCAAATGAGACAGCTTGGCTTGACGGTACTGGTTTTTCAGGATCAAACTGTTGTTCTGTAATTTCGGGACGTTATACAAAATCTCTTGATTTTAAGGTATATAAAGGAACTTATTGTGAAATTGTACCCGCTACATTTGGAAAAGCTCAATACAGTTTTTATTATTATGGAAATGATCCTGATTTGGATGCATACGCAACAATTCAATCAAATTGGGCGTAATTCGAGTTTTTTGCAGGTATGATGCAGTAATATAAAATTTTGCGATTTAAGGCAATACCATACAAAGTTGTGATACATACTTTGTATGGTGTTTCCTTACCATTTTTTTGTCAAAGTATATTTTCTGATATGTTTTGACAAAAAAATAGAATTGATTATTTTGAACAGCATATCATCCAAGTAATTACCAATTAATATTTTTCATCTGGTTTAAAATTAAAAGTGGAGAAAACTATGACAAGAAAATTTCTAACAAACGAACTAAAAAATTCATTTGAATCTGTAGGCTCAAAGGTTACATTTTTAGGAATGCTTGCCTTGTGCCTTTATAATACATGCAAAACTGCAGTTTCATTTAAAGATATCGATATATTGGCAATGCCGTCATCAGCAGAAGTATTTATATTAAGAAGCGGTACTCCTGCAAATAACGTATTAGCGATGATTTATGTTTTCCTTATAGTATTTCCATTTGGATTTGTAAATTCAACTGAAAAAAGACTTCATAGAAATATTATCATTCAAACAAGAACATCTGTTCCAAAATACTACAATATACATCTTCTATGCAGCTTTATAACAACTTTTGTCTGCTTTTTTGCACCTCTTTTACTCAGTTTATTACTTAATATGACGATTTTTCCCTCAGATGGAGTTTCTCTTTCCGGTGAATCACTTTATATGTATAACGAAAGTGCAGCTATAACAGGTGATAATGTCTTTCAGAATTCCGTTAGCAAAGGAGAAATTTTTCCGGCTTTATATATAAACCACCCTCAGCTTTATAACCTGCTCTATGCATTTTTCTTTTCTGTTTTTTCCGGTATCTGCGGAATGTTTGTAAATGCTCTTTCTAATTTTGTGCGTGGATGGAACATATTGCTTCTTGTACCAATATATGCTGTTACATGGATTCAGGAAAAACTTGACACCGTATTTTCAGCAGGAAGCACTGATTCTCTCTATTTTAACTGTTGTATGACAGATTATTTTATGATAAGAAGCTTCTACGGAAAAAGTGCCTTGTATATAATTATATTAACATTAGTACTTCTCATTGCATCTCTGCTGCTTACAAGAATGGCATACAGAAAAGAGGCAGTACAATAATGAAATTGCAAAAAAAAGATATCTTGTGTATGCTGTGGCTAATTCCTGCATTATTTTTGAATTATCTTCAGGATATATTGTTGTTGATTACAGGAAGAACAAGTGACGAGGAGTTGTCTTTTCTAATATACTTTTATGATTTTGCTTTCGGTGGAAGTTCAGTCAAAGAAGGTTCTGAATTAACTCAAACTATGTTCGGATTAATTGTCCCCATAGTGTTTAACATCATATATGGAACTTTTTTCTACCGTGATATGCATATAAACAATACCTATATGTATGTGCGCTGTAAAAGTAAGCTTGTATGGTATATACGGAAATGTATACAGCTTATCCTTTTAGCTGCTGTTTACACTCTTATCAGTGTATCAAGTGCCGCATTTTTGAGCAGTATTTGCTCAGGCGAAATGATTTCAAAAAGTATTCTTGCTGTTTTAATAACTTCTTATATGTCTTTACTATCTTTTACTATAATAACAACGTTTATTATTAATATTTTAGCTTTATATGTAGGCACTGCCATAGCATTTGTTATAAATTATCTGTTTTTGATATTGATGTATTATATCTCTATAAGAATTGATTATATTCATATCGGTAATATTAAAGTTAATATGTCATATTTAAATATTATGGATAATACTATCGTCCCCTGGCGTGATGAAATCAATTATATAAGCATTATTATTAATTTCTTTTTTGTAACAATAATTGCAATATCAGGTTATTTATGTTGTCGCAGTACGGACTTATGTCTCAGAGATAAAGAAAATATAATATAATATAATATTATGCGACTTTTTACAATTTTATGACGTGTTGTAATATTTGACATGATAAATGAAAGGAACTCTCTTTAATATGAATACTTATGAACTGTCACACATTAATAAAAGTATACATAAATCAGAAATATTAAATAATATTAATTTGAAACTTAACAGGGGTTGTATTTACGGTCTTGTAGGAAAAAATGGCTCAGGTAAAACTATGCTTATTCGCCTTATGGCAGGATTAATTCAGCCTTCTTCAGGTAAAATCTTGATTGACGGCAATGAAGTTGATTTGTTTCGCAAACGTGATATAAATATCGGAATAGTTATTGAAAATATTACTCTTAATCCTGAACTTACCGGTTTTAAAAATCTTAAGTATCTCGCTTCAATACAAAATAAAATAGGAGATAATGAAATTAAAAATACTTTGTTACAGGTTGGCCTTGATCCTGATGATAAAAGAAAAGTTAGAAAATATTCATTAGGAATGCGCCAAAAATTATCCCTTGCTCAATGTTTTATGGAAAATCCTGACCTTATATTGCTTGATGAACCTACCAATGGCCTTGATGAGGCTTCTGTAGAAAATATCCGCCTCCTTATTAAAGAACATGCCCAAAGAGGCGCTGTTATCTGTTTGGCAAGTCATAACAAAGAAGATATAGAAGAACTTTCTGATGAAATTTATATGGTTCGTAATCATACTTTGGAGGTTGAACCATGAAAAAATTATCTTTAATTTCTTTAATAATGATGATTATCACATTCGCTTATTCAAAATATCAACTTTCCAATACCTCTGATTATGGCTTAAAAAGCATATCATCATACGCTGAAATGCAGAAGCTTCTTTCCGATTATCCTGTTCTTTGCATTGAAGATTTGTATGTCGATAATTCTGATAGCGATGTTATTGCCCAGGATATGCTTGATTTAAAAGATACAATATTGAAAAAACTTGGTTCAGACAGTATGCTTGTGAATGGAGAGTACAATGTATTTGTCGTGACTGTAAAAGATTATTTTACCCTTTATTCTGATTCTTATCTTCAAAAAGCTGAAGTAACAAAAGTAATTGCAGGAAACGAATCAATGACAGGTAAAGAAATACTTCTTGCTCAAAGATATGGTTTATACGAAACAGAAGTTGGTACATTCGTTATTGGTACAAAAGGAAGAAACTTCTTGAAACCATATCATTCATATATGGTTTTCTGTGAAAAGTGTGAAATATCAGATTATATGAAAACTCCTGCATACAGAACTCTGTTTAATCAGTTCAGTACATTGGATCTTACAGAAAATGAATTGTCTGTGACAGATGGAGAAAAATATTCTGATTTCGCAGAATGTGAATTTCTAATAAGAAATCAAAATGTAGCTGATGCTGTTAATGAAGTAAAAAATTATATTATATCAGAATATCAGTGACATCTTTAGTTATCCCGAACGGATTTTTTACTGTTCCACTACTTATTAATACAATAAAAGCACCAAACCTCAGTAATTGAACTGCCCCATATTGTGCGAACAGCACAAAAAGCACCCTAAGGTATAAATATAAAATTTCAAGTAACGAACTGACTTCGCAATTCAATCGGAGTCAGTTTTGTTTTAAGTTGAATACGCTGATGATTGTAGAAGTAAATGTAATCATCAATCAGTTTTCTTGCCTCTGCGAATGTTTTAATCTTAGAACGATAAATACATTCTGTTTTGAGAATAGAAAAGAAATTTTCAGCTAAAGCATTATCATATGGATTTCCACGTCTTGACATTGACGGAGTAATGTGGTATGCTTTAGTCAGGTTAAAATACTGGTTTGAAGTGTATTGAAACCCTTGGTCACTGTGGAGTTGCAGCTCCGCAGTGACTTTTTCTTTTCTTTTGGCTGCTCTTATCGTATTAAGAACA
>JAZUJY010000185.1:0-13583 GCA_045643005.1 Oscillospiraceae bacterium
GCTGAATTCGGTCCCAAGGGTTTGGCTGTTCGCCAATTAAAGCGGTACGCGAGCTGGGTTCAGAACGTCGTGAGACAGTTCGGTCCCTATCTGTCGTGGGCGTAGGATATTTGAAAGGCGCTGTCCCTAGTACGAGAGGACCGGGATGGACGCACCTCTGGTGCACCAGTTGTCACGCCAGTGGCACAGCTGGGCAGCTAAGTGCGGATCGGATAAACGCTGAAGGCATCTAAGCGTGAAGCCGGCCTTAAGATAAGATATCCCATCGAAAGAGTAAGACCCCTCAAAGACTAAGAGGTTGATAGGCTTAACGTGTAAGCGTCGTGAGATGTTTAGCGAGTGAGTACTAATCGGTCGAGGGCTTTTCCTAAAGTATATAGAGGAAAGATTGTAGGAAGTAGTTAAGAAAAGTTTGAAAGTTCAGTTTTTAGATAGTCGGTGTTTACAGCAAAGAGGTTCCACCTGTTCCCATACCGAACACAGAAGTTAAGCTCTTTCGCGTCGAAGATACTCGGTTGGCGACGACCCGGGAAAATAGATCAGTGCCGGCATGATATTTATATTTTAATGTTTTAGCCCCCGATGTTTGATTTTGCAAGCATCGGGGGTATTTTTCGCTTCCCTTGCATAAATTCGTCCGATAAACTGAATTTATTAAATTCCCCGATACTGTGAGATAAAAATAAGCTTTGTATGACTGTACTGTTATACAAAGCTTTTCTGTTTTTATAAAAGTTACAAATAGTGATATTACATTTTTACATTTTTGAATTGGACAAAAGTTATAGTTTATGATATAATCTAAGTATGTATTTTATCGGCTATTACAGCAAATAATATTTTTCAGATAGAAAATTTTTTAATATGCCGATATTTTAAACAGAAAAGGTGGGAATTACAGATGGGTGTTGCTTCTGCGGAAGACAGACTGAAACAGTACCAGCCGCTTTGGGAAAACTGGTTTATCGACAGTCTGGTCTATAATGGTGCAAATTCCAGAGTTTTTAAGATAAAAAGAGAACGTGACGGTGAAGTTGAATTCTCTGCATTAAAGATGATCACAATTTTACCGGATAATGATATGCTTATTTCAAAGAGCGAGAGTGAAAGATATCTTGAGGATAAATGTCAGAGAGCAAAGGTTGAAATAAGTAATATGATAAAGCTCAGAAGATGTCCGTATGTTGTTTCATATTATGATGATGCTATGAGAGAGATACATGACGAGACTGGTGAAAAAGTCGGTTATGATATACTTATCCGTATGGAATATCTTGAATGCTTCGGACATGCAATAAGAAAATCCGATAAAGAGATCACAGTTCAGGATGTGGTGAATCTTGGCTATGATGTCGGAAATGCTCTCAGGGATGTCCATAAAAACAATATGATCCACAGAGATATAAAACCTGATAATATATTTATAGATACTGAAGGCTATTATAAGCTGGGTGACCTTGGTGTCAGCAAAACAATAAATGCAACAGGTTTTACTTCCACCCGTACAGGTACTGAGCCGTATGCTGCACCTGAAGTATGGCGTCAGGACAGTATGACAGAGCATGCGTATACATATAAAGCAGATATATATTCTTTTGGAATAGTGCTGTATCAGCTTTTAAACAACAATCTTCTTCCTTTTATGACTGATTTTACAAGAAATGAGATTGAAAAATCAGTTTCTATGCGTATGAGAGGCGAGAAGGTTCCGGAGCCGGCTAACGGAAGTCCGCAGTTAAAAGAACTTGTATGCAAAATGTGCGAATTTAATCCGGATAACAGAATAGCAGATATGAGATCATTCCTGCGAGCTCTTGAGGACATTGCTGACAGAAGTGAGGAAAATTCATCAGAAGTGCTGCCCGTTGACGGTCAGATCCCTGAAGACATGCTTGAAACAGCTGATGCCAATGAAGGATATTATGTTCCTGATTCTGCTGTTTTGAAACATACAGATGAAACTGTAAATTATGAGCAGATAGAAGAGGACGTTTATTCACAGGAATCAATGTGGATGAGTACAGTTGTTGATGATCATACATCATATAATTCTCTGACACCGTCTTCTGTTGGCAGTGCTTCGCAGCCAATAGAACAGCCTGAAGTATTGTGTACAGAATCTGAATCACCGCAGCAACCGGCACAGTCTGAAGTATTCAGTAGGGTATCCGAACCGCAGCAGCCTGCATCACAGCCGGAAGTATTCAGTACGGTATCCGAGCCGCAGCAGCAACCGGCACAGTCTGAAGTATTCAGTACGGTATCTGAGCCGCAGCATCAAACAGTACAGCCGGAAGTATTTGGTACAGTATCTGAGCCGGAGCAGCAAACAGCAAAGTCAGAGGAATTTACTTCGGTACCTGAACCAATTCAGACAGTATCTCAGTATGAGGCAGTTAATACAGCATCCGGACCGCTGAATCCTGAAACAGAGACTGAAGCTTCAGTTACAGATGTATCAGAAACACAGCAGCCGGCTTGTCATGAGGATGAGTTTAAGGAAATATTTACAACGACCATACCGAGAGAACCGATAAGACATCGTAAAGGGCTGACTGTAATATCTGATTCTGCAGTATTCAGAAGAAAAGATTATCATTCGATAGGAGTTGAAAACGGACTTCTTGATATTCCTGAGGGTTATTCTCAGATCGAGGCATTTGCAGAGCATGAGATCGAAAGAAATCTGATAACGGAAATTAACGTTCCGACAACAACAACGACAATAATATCAGGTGCTTTCAAAAATTTCAAAAATCTGAAAAGGATCAACATTCAGGGAAATATCAGAATTTTGAAAGCAAATACTTTTGAAGGATGTTCGTCACTTGAAAATATAATTTTGCCGAAAAGTATAATGAGAATAGAGGACAATGCATTTGCAGATTGTGAAAATCTGAAATTTGTTGAGGCTCATAATGCGATTTCGTCAATGGGAAAAAATGTATTTGAAGAATGCAAGGATGTTACAGTAATATGTCCTGAAAAGTCATTTATAGAAGGTTATTGCAAGAGCCGTCAGATAAAGACAGAAAAACTTATAGAAGGGGTCGGTGAATAATTATGGCAGATATCAACAGCACAGTAATGTATCAGCCGCTTCCACCGCAGCCGGCTGCATTAGTGGTTGCAGAGGTAAGGTCAGGGTCGATCACTTTTGTAAAGCTTGAAGGAAATATGACTGTTGGAAGAAGAAGCGATGTAAATATTCACCTTGACTCTTCAATAGCATCTCGTGTTCATGGACAGTTTATATGGAATGCATCAGACGGATGCTATTATTATATGGACTGCAACAGTAAAAACGGTACTTTCTTAAATGGTGCTCTTATGACAAGCTTTAACGAAAGAGGCTCAAGGGCAGTTAAGCTTGAGAACGGAAACATTTTGAAAATTACCAGAAAAGATAAATCAAATCCTCATCCTGAGGCAGTTTCATTGATCTTCAGCACATCTTTTTCAGACAAAGATACATGGACAAAATATATTCTTTCAAAAATGACTGAGATCAAAATCGGACGAGGAGAAGAAACAGATCTTAAAATCAATGATCAGCGAGTTTCAAAGCTTCATGCCCGCCTTAATAAAGAAGGGGATACATGGTTTATTTCCGATGAACAGAGCAAAAACGGTGTATTTGTAAACGGAGATCAGATAAAGGAAAGAACACCTGTAAGGGCAGGAGATGTTATCAGAATAGTAGATACTCAGATAATAATGTTCGGAGACTGGTTCTTCTACAATATCATGAGAGAAAAGGGCGGAAGCTTAAGTGTTGATATTGCGGAAAAAAACGTAGGAACCATAAAGCATAAAACACTCCTTAAAAATATCAGGCTCGACATTTCAGGCGGTGATATGATGCTTGTTCTTGGAGGTGCCGGTGCCGGAAAAACAACATTTATGAAGGCTGTTCTTGGTGAAAGCAAGGCGAAGGGAAGAATTATCCTTGACGGACAGGACTTTTACAAGTACTACAGGACACTGAAGTACAAGATCGGAATAGTACCGCAGTTTCCAAGTATCCGTGACAGTGAAAAGGTTTCAGATATAGTTCTTGATGCATCTAAAATGAATCTTGATCCGGATCTTTCTGAATCAGAAAAGAAAAATATTATTGATACGGTAAAGAACAGATATTCGCTCAATGAGATCTGGGATACGTATTATGAAAGAATAAGCGGCGGACAGAAAAAACGTGTAAGCATTGCGATAGCGACATTTAACAATCCGAGCCTTTTCTTCCTTGATGAGCCTGATTCTGGTCTTGACTTTGCAAACAGGCGAAATGTTATGGAAGCGCTGAAAACAACGGCTGATCAGAACAAGATGGTCATGGTCATCACTCATGCTCCGAACGATGCAAAGGATCTGTTTACAAAGATAATGGTTCTTGCAAAGAGCAGAAAAGACGGAGCAGGACATCTGGCATTTTTCGGAACCATCGATGAAGCGCTGAGATTTTTTGAAGTTGATAATCTGCAGAGCATAGTAGTAAGAATAAACGCACTCAGTGAGGGCGGAGAGGGCCGAGCAGATGAATTTATAGAAAAGTATAATATGATGAGAGGTATTGAAAATGGAAAATAACAATCCGACAGGGGAGCAGACAAAGGCTCCGAAAAGAGCATCAAGAGTAGGTCAGACAGGGATCTATCTTGCAAAGCATTTCAGAATTTTTCTTCATGAGAAAGGCTGGACATTTATTCTGTTCAGTGCGCTGATCTCGATTATAGTTGTATTTGTTGTCGGCGGCAGAATGTTCAAGACATATGACGCAACAAAATCAGGATTTTTTGCAATGATCTCCGCAGCGATATGGACAGGACTTTTTAACTCGATACAGACCATATGCAAGGAAAGAAGTATTATAAAATATGAACACAGGACAGGTCTTCATATGAGCTCGTACATTTGCTCGCATGTCATTTATCAGGCTATTATATGTTTTGCACAGGCTCTGATAATGACTGTCATATGTTTTATTTTTATTAAGTTCCCGGAGGAATATCATGTATTTCTTCCTGCATTTCTGGAATATTTTATTACATTTTTCCTTGTCATGCTTTCATCTGACATGATGGGAATTGCAATTTCTTCGATTGTAAAGACTCCGAATGCTGCGATGACTGTTATGCCGTTCGTTCTTATTATTCAGCTTCTTATGTCAGGCGTTCTCTTTACACTTAAAGGCGCAAGCAAACTGGTTGCTTCATTTACAGTAAGCAAATGGGGTATGGACGGACTTGGATGCATAGGAAACATGAATGATATTCCGTCAAGCTTCCAGATAAAGCTTGAAAATGCAGGATATACAGACGTTGCGACCCAGGTACATCCGGCGTTTAAGGATGCTTATGAGCCGATCGCTGAAAATCTTCTGACAGTATGGGGTGTACTGCTCCTGTTTTGCGTAGTTCTAACAGTTATCAGTATTATCAGTCTTGAATTTATAGATAAAGATAAATAAAAACATCCGATAAACGGGGTGAGATAAAAAGATGAAATTAAAAGTATATGTTTCGACAAATGTAGGTAACCACAGAGGCAATAATGAAGATAATTTTTATGCAGGAAAAGGATACTCAAATCCTGATGCAGAAAATGATAAAACAATATTTTTTGAAACTGATTCATCAGAGTCAAAGATTTTTTCAGTATGTGACGGAATGGGCGGTGAGAGCTGCGGTGAGGTTGCTTCCGGATGCGCAGTCAGAATTCTTTCCGAACACAGTGCCGATATTGAAAGATCCGGAAATATCGATGAACAGAAAAAGTCAGTCAGAAAATATGTCACGGATGCAAACAACCAGATAGTTGATGAGATCATCAAGGCAGGCGGGCTCAGAGGTGGTACAACGCTTACGCTGGCGTGCATTCTTGAGGGAAAGATCTCAATGTATTATCTTGGAGACAGCAGAATATACATGTTAAGAAACGGTATCCTGACAAGGATCACAAGGGATCACACAGTTGCAACTGAAAAAGTGGATGCAAATATCTATACTGAAGAGGAAGCGGAGAAAAGTCCCGATGCACATAAGCTGACGATGTTTCTTGGGGTTGACGATGATAAGATGGGACTTGATGCAGAATATGCAGGAACCTATACACTTTCATCAGGAGATTATTATCTGATGTGTTCAGACGGTCTGACTGACATGTGTACTGATAAGGAAATAAGCGATGTACTTGACATGGAATGCGAAAATCTTGCCAAAGAGCTTGTAAACACTGCTCTTATAAACGGCGGAGAAGATAATGTTACATGTCTTGTAATTGAAGTTTGCTGAGTATCATACAGGGGTGATATATATGGATATGGAGAAAATTGAACAGTTTCAGGAATGGATAGATTCTTCAAAGTCAACAGTATTTTTCGGGGGCGCAGGTGTTTCAACGGAGAGCGGTATTCCGGATTTCAGAAGTGTTGACGGTATATACAACATGAAATACAAGTACCCTCCTGAAACAATAATAAGTCATGAGTTCTTTTTCAGAAATACATCCGAGTTCTACAGGTTTTACAGAGATAAGCTTGTGGCACCTGATGCAAAGCCGAATATCGCACATATAAGGCTTGCAGAGCTTGAAAAGGCAGGAAAGCTCGACGCAGTCATAACCCAGAACATTGACGGACTTCACCAGATGGCCGGAAGCAAAACAGTTTATGAGCTTCACGGATGTGTTCACAAAAACTTCTGTCTCGAATGCGGAAAATCATTTTCATCAGATTTTATCATGAAGGGTGAAGGTGTTCCGAAATGTGAATGCGGAGGACTTATTAAGCCTGATGTTGTTCTTTATAACGAAGGTCTTGATGACAGTATTGTCTCTGCTGCTGTAAGAGCGATAAGCAAAGCCGATATGATGATAGTAGGAGGAACTTCACTTGTTGTATATCCTGCGGCAGGGCTTCTTCAGTACTTCAGAGGAAACAAGCTGGTGCTTATTAACAAGTCGAGGACCCAGATCGATGACAGATGCGGGATCGTGTTCAATGATTCGATAGGGGAAGTTTTTGAGAAGATCAGAGTTTAATATATTATAAAAAAATGATATCTCCCACATTATGAGAGATATCATTTTTTATGTTAGTATTTTCATGGATAATCAAATATATTTGCACATATTTTAGGATGCGATAATATAACAAATGTGAAAAATGACAATAAAAAGCGATAAAAAATTACTTTATAAAAATAAACGATTACAAAGCGGTAACACACAGTTGCTTTGTATCGGTATATATTTAATTATAACATTTTTATAATACGTAATCAATATTGAATAAACATTTTACACTATATAATTCATATTAACATTTTTACAAAAAAACACCTGCAAAATCTGCAGGTGCCTTATATTATATGTTCTTGTTATTATCTGAAAATCAGCGTCAGTATAAAATCACACAGTACGACTGAAATGATGACGATACCTGTTATGATCACGGTCTTGTCTTTCATTTTTTCAGTCAGCTTATCGAGAAGCGGCTGGATGATATATAAAAATACTGTGCCGCCCAGTCCGAAACGGACGCTCGGACTCAGTGCTATTCTGCCCTGGAAGTTTATCTTGTAGTCCCTGCTGTAGGTCTGCCACGGCCATTTGCCTGTTATGGCTTCTAAAATATAGCTGGTTCCAAGTTCGATGGCGGTTGCTGTGAGCATGGTGAGAAGAAAGATGACGGGTATCATCAGAAGTTTTGTTTTTACCGGCTTTTTCTTTATGAGTCTGTACCAGAGTACGATGAATGTGAGTGTTCCGAAGCCGTAAACAGGGAGCCACGGTCCGAAAAGTACACCTCTGTTTGAAAATCCCCATTTGTAAATAAACGTTTCAAGTACTACTTCATATATCCAGCCTATCATGGCGTAGACTATGAAAAATATGGCGAACTCGGGTATTGTACGTTTTTTCATCAAAAGCCCCCCTATATAAAAATATTTTCAGAAGTAAAATTATCTTGTCTGTCCGTTTCCGGTTATAACATATTTTACGGATGTAAGTTCCTTAAGTCCCATTGGTCCTCTTGCGTGGAGCTTCTGGGTTGAGATGCCTATTTCGGCACCGAAACCGAATTCGCTTCCGTCTGTAAATCTTGTTGATACATTTACATATACAGCTGCAGCATCTATTTCTCTCTGGAATCTTTCTGCGTTGGTGTAGCTTTCTGTTACGATGCACTCTGAGTGATGTGTTGTGTAGGTTGAGATGTGATCTATTGCTTCATCAATGCTGTCAACGACCTTAACAGCTATTTTGTAATCGAGAAATTCCTTTGCGTATTCTTCTTCTGTTGCAGGGAGAATATCTTCGCCGAGGATTTTTCTTGTGCGTTCGCAGCCGTACATTTCAACGCTGTGGCTTTTGAAGCGTTCTTTTATCATCGGCAGGAATTTGTCTGCAACATCCTTGTGAACGATGAGATTTTCGATGGCGTTGCATACGGAAGGTCTCTGTGTTTTTGCGTTGTCGACGATGTTTACAGCCATGTCGAGGTCAGCGCTGCTGTCAACGTATACGTGGCAGTTTCCTACGCCTGTTTCGATTACAGGTACTGTTGCGTTTGCAACGACTGCTTTTATAAGTCCTGCGCCGCCTCTCGGGATGAGAACGTCGAGGTATTTGTCGAGTTTCATAAGTTCTGTTGCGGAATCTCTGGAGGTGTCAGTTACGAGCTGGATAACGTCTTCAGGGAGTTCTGTTTTTGCACATGCTTCTCTCATGATGTCAGCAAGGCATTTGTTTGAGTTGATAGCTTCCTTGCCGCCTCTGAGAATTACTGCATTTCCGGCTTTGAGGCAGAGGGTTGCTGCGTCGACTGTTACGTTCGGGCGTGATTCGAAGATGATTCCTATGGAGCCGAGCGGTACTCTGACTTTTGTTATTTTCATTCCGTTAGGTCTTATTGCACCGTATTCGGACTGTCCGATAACGTCTTCGAGGTCTATGAGTTTTAATACGCAGTCGGCGATTCCTTTTATTCTTGCTTCGTTGAGCATGAGTCTGTCCTGCATAACTTCGGAAATGTTGTTTTCCTTTGCGTGCATGAGGTCAAGTTTGTTTTGCTCGATTATGCGGTCGGTGTTTGCGACGAGGGCGTCAGCGATGGCTTTTAAGGCTTCGTTCTTTTTTAATGTGCTGGCAACGGAGATTACTTTTTCGGCTTTTTTTGCGTTGGCACCGAGGGTTTCGATATATGTCATGAGGGGTTCTTCCTTTCTGAGTTATTATTTTTATTGGATTAAGTATGTAGGGTGATGCGAATGGGGTGGGTGTTGGCAGGGCTTTGCGGTCGCCCTGCACCTTCGCAATTATATAGTGATGCGAAGATGGGTTTGGTGTTGGCAGGGCTTTGCGGTCGCCCTGCACCTTCGCATATGCAATTGCTTTGCGACTTCAAAATTAGTTGGCTTTGAAGAGGGTGCCTACGGGGAAGTCTTCGAAGAGGTCGTAGAGTTTGTTGGGGTCGTTGCCGTTCATGATCACCATGTCGATGCCGGATGAGGTGGCTATTTTGGCGGCTTTGATCTTGGTGGACATGCCGCCTGTGCCGAGGGATGAACCGGCGCCGCCGGCTACGCCTTCTATGGAGCTGTCGATCTTGTCTACGACAGGGATGAGTCTGGCACCGGGGTTGGTGTGAGGGTCGGAGTCGAAAAGACCGTCTATGTCTGAGAGTATTATAAGAAGGTCGGCTTTGGAGATGGCGGCAACGTGTGCTGAAAGGGAATCATTTTCGCCGATCTCAAGTTCGAGTTCATCTATGGCAACGGTATCATTTTCATTTACTATAGGAATTACACCCATGGAAATAAGTTTTTGGAAAGTATTGAAAACGTTGTTTTTGATCTCTGTTTCGATGATCGCTTTTGTAACAAGGACCTGTGCGACTGTGATGCCGTATTTGTCAAATTCCTTGTCGTACATGTACATGAGTTCACACTGTCCGACTGCTGCACAGGCCTGTTTCATAGGAGTGTCTGTCGGTTTTTTTGAAAGTCCGAGTTTTCCAACTCCGAGTCCGACTGCACCTGATGATACGATGACGATCTCTTTGCCGGAGTTTGAAAGGTCAGCCAGTACTCTTATAAGATTTGTCATCCTGCGGATGTTGAGTTTGCCTGTACTGTGGGCGAGTGTTGATGTACCGAGTTTTATTACTATTCGTTTTTTTTCAGAAATTTTTCCCATTTGGTATTATCCTTTCGGGTGTGAAATTTTATTTATTTTAAATTTACTACATTCTGAGGCTTGTCTTCCAGAAATGCTTTGAGGTTGTCGTTGACTATGCTGATGAGACGTTTTCTTGTTTCGAGCGGTGCCCATGCCACGTGAGGCGTAATTATGCAGTTTTTGCATCCGTACAGAGGTGAATCGGAACGCATGGGTTCAGTTTCAAGAACGTCTGTGGCTGCTCCTGCTATCCTGTTGGAATTTAATGCATCTGCAAGAGCTTTTTCATCTGCTACAGGACCTCTGGATGTATTTACAAGAAAAGCATCAGGTTTCATGAGTGCCAGTCTGTCGGCGTTTATCAGTCCGCGTGTCTGTTCTGTCAGAGGACAGTGGAACGTGATAATGTCTGCACGTCTGAAAGCATCGTCAATTGAAACTGATTCATAAGGACAGTTTTCAGGCTGCGTTCTGGTTGAGATGATAACGTTCATTTCAAAGGCAGAAGCTATTTTGGCAACTGCTTTTCCTATTGTGCCGTATCCTACGATCGAAATGGTTTTTCCTGCAAGCTCGTACATCGGATAGGAAAACATCGAAAAGAAAGGTGATCTTATCCATTCGCCTTCAGAAACAGCTTTATTGTACAGTGAAACCTTGCTGTAGTGCTCTAAAATCATTGCAAATACATGCTGAGCAACAGCATTTGTTGAATATCCGCCTGCGTTGCATACTGTGATCCCGTATTTGTCGGCTGCTTTTAAGTCAATATTGTTGCAGCCTGTTGCAAACAGACCGATATATTTTAAATTTTTGCATGCGTTCATTACTTCTTCTGTTATGAGGACCTTGTTGCAGAGAACGATGCTGCTGTCATTTATTCTTTCAATCGTAAGTTCAGGAGGAGTAAGGTCGAAAAATGTATTTTCACCCTGAGAAAAGATTTCTCCGGGTGAAATGTCGTTGTTTGATACGGTCGCCCAGTCAAGTATGACCGCTTTTTTATTCGGAAGTATCATTTTACTGCTTCGCTTCCCTGTAATACAGCATCTGCTTCAGTGCTTTTTTCAAGTGCTTTTTCTTTTCTTGATGCAAGAAACATCAGGACAAAAATAAGAACAATAAGTACCAGCTCGATTACTCCGACTGCGGGTCGCATTATTTCGTAATCTCCGACATAGAGAAGAAGAGTTGCAGCGATCGCTACTGCTGTGGTGATCTGATAAGCTTTTTTCTGTCTTATGAACTGGAAAATAAAGAACAATGCACCTACAACACAAAAGATAACATGTGGCCAGAAATCCAGTGGGAATTTGTTAAAAGCTTCTGTTGTATTTACTGTTAGTAATAAATTCATTTTTTATTTAACCTCTATTCTGCTCTTGATATATACGTATTCATTCTTTTATTATACTTTATTTAAGAGCATGCTGTCAAGACTTTTGGTTTCTTTATCTTTGTCTGATACAAAAGGACATCAGCGTATTCAATACTCACGCTGATGTCCTCTTTTATATCCGGATAAACATTGACGATTTTTTAGCGTTGAAAAGCTGAATGCCATTGTAAAAGCGAGTATTAGTGATATTTTTCTTTTCATTTGTGTCCTCCTAATAATTATTTGTTATTTTGTTTTGAAAAAAAGCATTGTACTATTCTAACATTCATTAATATTTTTGTCAAATATTAAAACATGATGCATGATGAAGCGAAGAAAACAACACATAGTTTTTAA
This sequence comes from Oscillospiraceae bacterium, assembly GCA_045643005.1. Lineage (GTDB taxonomy): Bacteria > Bacillota > Clostridia > Oscillospirales > Ruminococcaceae > HUN007. The sequence goes on from JAZUJY010000185.1 coordinate 11,918, forward strand.
CTTGCATATATTCTGATGTTTTTTCTGCTTTCGGCGATAAACCTGCATTTTTTTCTTTATTGATAACAGTTAATATTTATGTTATACTGAATAATGTAACATTAAAAACGGAACGGAGGAAGGCAATGAAAGAATTCAACACAACCGGAACATGCATACCGGAAATGCACTATATGGTGGATACATCGGCGAAGAATGAATTAATAACAGAACTGATCAAAAAAGGAAAATACTTCACGATCAACCGTTCCAGACAGTACGGAAAGACCACAACGATGTTTCTTCTTGAAAACAGATTAAAGGAAAAAATGCAGGTCATATCGATAAGTTTTGAAGGTATAGGAGAAGAACCGTTCAATACAAATTCAGCATTTGTAAGAACGTTTATTGAACTGTGTTCGGACTGTTTCAGGTTTACAGGAATAGAAGAAAAAGATGCGGAAAAATGGAATGATCTGTCTGAATTTAATGAAGAAAAACCGTTTAAATTTTTAAGTAATAAAATAACATGGCTATGTGAAAAATATGAAATTGTTCTCATGGTCGATGAGATGGACAAATGTTCCGACAATCAGGTGTTTCTTAATTTTCTTGGAATGCTCAGGGACAAGTATCTTCTGAGAAATATGGGAAAGGATTTTACTTTTAAAAGTGTTATTCTTGCCGGAGTATACGATGTAAAGAACCTTAAACTGAAGCTCAGACCTGATGAAGAGAGAAAATACAACAGTCCGTGGAATATAGCAGTAGATTTTACAGTCGACATGAGTTTTCATCCTGAAGAGATAGCGACGATGCTTGATGACTATGAGAATGATGTTCATACGGGGATGGACATAAAGACGATAAGTGAGGAACTGTATCATTATACCAATGGCTATCCGTATCTTGTGAGCTGGCTGTGCAAGTGGATCGAAGAAAAAGGAAACAGGGAATGGAATGGTGACGGAATCCGGAAAGCGATAAAGCATTATTATTGTGCGGACAGTACGCTGAAGGATGATCTGATAAAAAACTATGAAAATAATGCAGTTCTGAAAAGTATGCTCGATGCGATGATCCTTTCGGGTAAGGAATTTTCATATGTCAGCAGTGATGAAGCAGTAGCTCTCGGTCTGACTTTCGGAATATTCAAAAAGCGAGAAAATACGGATGGAAAACTTGAAATATCCAATATTATTTTCGCAAATATATTAACAGAACATGTAATGTTCAGAAAAGAACGCGACAGTACATGGATCCCTCCGGAAAAAAGCCGCTTTATTAAAGAAGACGGACGCCTCGATATGGTACATGTACTTGAAAGATTTCAGTCGTTTATGAAAACCGAATACAGGGAAGAAGACGAGAAATTTATAGAAAGAGAAGGAAGACTGCTGTTTCTGTGCTTTTTGAAACCGATAATAAACGGAACAGGTTTTTATTATGTTGAGCCGCAGACAAGGTCAAATTCACGAATGGACATAGTGGTTACATATCTTGATGAGGAGTTCATAATCGAGCTGAAGATCTGGCACGGGGAACAGTACAGAAAAGACGGAATAAAGCAGCTAAACGGTTACCTTGACAGCAGAGAACAGAAAAAAGGATATCTTGTGAGCTTTTCATTTCTTAAAAATAAGGAATACAGTGCAGGGTATATTGAAGACATAAAAAATGATGAGGT
>JAZUJY010000186.1:0-7834 GCA_045643005.1 Oscillospiraceae bacterium
TCTTTTATCGAATATTTACCGGAATATTATTCACGCTGTTATACCTGTAAGACCAGGAAGATCTTATTTAAGAAAAAAATCTCATCCTTCAATAAAGTTTGCTCAAAATCAACGTTAAATCGCTTAAGTTGATGACATTGCCTGCAGAGGCGGGGGATATCCTCTGTGTTGTTATAATCATTTCTCTCAAAGCTCTGTGCTGTTATACATTTTCATTGTTTAAGTTGCTTTCAGATAAAAAATGTGATAAACTAATTTATATATACAGTTTATTTATTACCCCTCCGGGTATTCATCAGAACTGTGAAAAATATATATTTAAAGGAGCACAAACATGAAGCTTACGGATCTTCACACACATTCCAGCGCGTCAGACGGGACATTTTCCCCTTCAGAACTTGCAGTAAAAGCATCAGAAGAAAATATTAAAACACTTGCTCTGACAGACCACGATTCTGTTTCCGGATGCATTGAAGCACAAGAAAAATGTAATGAACTCGGTATCACGTTTATTCCCGGTGTGGAAATTTCTGCAGCCGAGCACAAAAAGATGCATATTCTCGGTCTCGGTATAGATCCGTCCTGCAGTGTTCTTTGCGAAAAGCTTGATCTTCTGAGAAAAGAACGTCTAAATTGCGCCGAACGAATCTGCAGCATATTAAACGAAAAAAAATATAAAATCTCTTTCGAAGAAGTAATTAAGGAAGCCGGAAACTCATCAATAGGAAAACCTCATATTGCAAAGATACTTTTAAAAAACGGAGAAATAAGTTCAATAGAAGAAGCCTTTGAAAAAATATTCTCCATTCCTGAAATACGTTCTTTAAAAAAAGTAAAGCTGTGGTCTGCTGAAGCGATCTCTCTGATCCATCAGGCAGGCGGACTTGCTGTTCTTGCCCATCCTTATCAGATGAAAAAATCATCAGATGAGCTTCATGATACAGTCCGGGAATTAAAGGATTCAGGACTTGACGGAATTGAATGCTGGTATTCCAAGCATACACCCGAAATGTTTAAGGAATATCTCGGATACGCTGAAGAATTCGGTCTTTATAAGAGCATCGGATCTGATTTTCACGGTACAAACAAACCGGGAACAGAGCTTGGAACAGGTATTTCAGGATCACTGACCGAGCTTAGAAAAATAACTGATTTTGATGAAAAAATCATCAGAAAGATCATGAATGATACTATCTGAGATCATTTATCTGAAAACATTTCACTTCAAAGCTCTGCTTTGAACTCGCAGAGATAATTCGAAAAACCGGTTCCCGCTCAGTCGGAAACTGTACTCCGACTGTTTGGTCAGATAAAATCCGTCGCCTACAGAGGCGCGGGATATCCTCTGTGTTGTTATCACGCTATTCCGTATTAATCATTAAAAAAGAAATGAATATTTGTATCGCAGAGCCATCCGTAATGAGTGCCATCTGCGCTGTTATAGCAGTCAAAGTATGTTCCGTCATACATTCTGACTGCTTTTTTTGCTACTACTCCCAATCCCTGTTCAACTGCCAGATCAGATGTCTTGCCTGCTATATTACTTCCGTATTTTATATCATTATCTGAAAATCCTGTGTTCCCGTCTGCAATAACTTCGCCTTTAAACAGATTTCCGTCAGCAACATCAAAGATCCTTCCTGTTTTATTTGTCTTTTCATTACAGCTTTCGGATGTTGAAAAAATCAATTTCAAACTGCTTTCAATAAGTTCAAATTCCCCGATTGATTCATCATCGGCAGACGTTTTATATTCATTGTCTTCAGAAACGGTACCCCACATATATGTTTCCCCGGACTTTCCAAGCAGTGCCGTTTTATCAGGGTCATACGGAATGACACCGTCACTGAAGCTGAAACATACCATTTTACCATAAGCACCATTATTTTTATCAAAATATTTTTTTGAACTTAAGTATCCGTCCCTGATGATAAAATGATCTTCAAGTTCTTCAGGAAGAGTAATGGCAAATTTACCTTCCAGAAATGTCAGTCTGACAGTGTTGTCAGAATTTTTCATTGCCTTAACATTACTGTCCTTTATGTCATCAGGATAAGGATATATACTCTCGTTTAAAATGACATCATCTTTCTCTTCAGTATCCTGTTCATTTTCCGAAACATTGATTTTCTTCTTTGTTTCAGCATCTGAAGAAGCTTCCTGCTTCTTTTCAGTTACTTCAGACGCCGCTGTTGCAGGTTTCACTTCAGAAACCACATATTTCGGATTTTCAACGGTTTCATTGCATCCATACAACGATAATATCATCATTGAGATCAAAACCATTAATACAGATTTATTCTTTTTCATAAAATGACTTCCAATCACAAGTATTTTTCTAAAATATTCTTTAGTGTTTTTATATTTATCGGCTTGGCTATATGCTCATTCATGCCTGCTTCGAGTGCATTTTTTCTGTCCTCTTCAAAAGCATTTGCGGTCATTGCAAGTATAGGTATCTTCGAGATCTCAGTATTAAGAGCACGAATTGTTCTAGTTGCTTCAAATCCATCCATTCTCGGCATCTGGATATCCATAAGAACAATGTCATAGTCACCTTTTTCGGCTTTTTTCATCTTTTCAACAGCAATATCTCCGTCCTCTGCAACATCAACTGTAAATCCACTCTCTTCAAGAAGCTCCGTAACTATTTCACGGTTGATCTCATTATCCTCAACAATAAGAAGCTTCTTTCCGGAAAAATCAGTACTTTCCTTCTCAGGCTCAGTATTTTTCTTAGTCTTTCCAAGACAATCAGACAATACTTTGTGAAGATCTGAAGGGAACAAAGGTTTTGAAACGAATGCCGTTATTCCGGCAGACAGTGCTTCTTCCTCTATGTCAGACCAGTCATACGCAGTAAGTACTATTATCGGTGCCTCATCTCCAATTGCTTTTCTTATCCTTCTTGCAGTTTCAACACCGTTCATTTCCGGCATGAGCCAGTCAATGATATAGACCTTAAAACTGTCGCCCCTTCTTGAGGCTTCAGCAGCTCTCAGCACAGCCTCTTTGCCTGAAGTACACCACTCATCACGCATTCCTATGTCACGAAGCATATTTGCAACAGACATGCAGGAGTTGATATCATCATCGATAACAAGACCTCTGATCCCGTTAAGTTCAGGGATCATCAAAGGTTCCTTTGTTTTGTTCTGAAGCCTGAAATCAATGGTGAGCTTTACTTCCGTACCCTTTCCGGGTTCACTTTTTATCCTGATATTCCCCCCCATCATGTCAACAATATTTTTGGCAATGGCCATTCCGAGACCTGTACCCTGAATGCCGGAAACCGTACTTGATTTAACGCGTGTAAATGGATCATAAATTGTATCAAGGAACTCTTTATCCATTCCCATTCCGTTATCTTTTATTATAAATTCATACGTTGCGTATCCTGTATTTCTTACATTCGTTTCCTTTATCCTCATGCTGACCATTCCGCCTGTCGGGGTATATTTTATTGCGTTTGACAAAATGTTTAAGAGGACCTGATTCAGTCTCAGCTTGTCACAGATTATATCCTCGTCAATAACATCCACAACATCCACATAAAAATCGATCTGTTTCGAGTGAATATCAGCCTGAACGATATCGCGCAGAGTATGTATCATTTCCGAAATATCCTCCGGTTTCTCATCGAGGATCATTTTTCCGGATTCGATCCTGCTCATATCAAGAACATGGTTAATAAGTGAAAGAAGATGACTTGACGACTGTGTTATCTTGTTTAAATAATCCTTTACAAGCTCTTTGTTGTCAATATGACTCGCCGCAAGACAGGTAAAGCCTATGATCGCATTCATCGGTGTTCTTATATCATGGGACATGTTGTTTAAAAATGTAGTTTTCGCTCTGTTGGCAGACTGAGCCATGTCAAGAGCAGCTCTCAGCTTGCTCTGAAGCTCCTCCCTGTCTGCACCGAGAGTGTCCATCAGACTGAGACCAATGGTTAGAACAGCCGGCGTTCCGTCTTCATGTCTGAAAATGACATACCCTGTTGTCGTGACCCATTTTTCTCCGAAAATATTAGTTGTCTTGTAGCTGAAGGACTGTTTGTTTTCTGCCGTGAATTCTTTTTTTACATATTCTACATCCAAAAGAGGAATGAAAAATTCCTTTGCCGTCCCTTCAAGTCCTGAAATAAAATCATTCAAAGCTGTTTTATACGGAAGCACCATGCCTTTACGGTATCTTTTATACCATGGTGCAGCTTTTTCAACTCTCATGATCTCTTCATCCAGATCCACCACAAACAGGGCAAAAATATCCTCATTCATTTTTTCATACATGTGGCGATAAAGGATCTCTTCACTTTTTTCGACAAATCCAATGGCAACATCATCGCCGTCAAGCAGAGTCACAACCATCTCATTCCAGCTGAGAGTCCCGTTGCAGCTGCTTCTGAATTCAACAGAATAGCTTAAAAGATCCCCAACCTTTTGCCTGATGGTCTCAATATCCATCTCATATGACATATTCTCTTTTTCAAGTTCATACACTATATTTGAAACATAAAAATCTTTTGCATCTGAAAATTTATCAAATATTCTGTTTCCGATCAGATCTGAAGTCTTCAGGAACTCAAACGAATCATCAGAAAGATCAACTTTGAATACCAGATCATAGTCATTTGTCAGAGTATCAATAAACTTGCGTTTTTCTTCCTCTGCTGCCTGGAGTTTTCTGTTATGCTCGTTCATTTCTTCTGAAATGTCAAGGAAACCGAAAGCAGCATGATTCCGGTCTGCGCCTCGTATCACCTGAAGTCTGTATGTTTTTTCCTTTCCGTCTGAAATATCACGGAAAACATGATTATACTCATACTGTTTTTTAAGTATTTCACGCATCGCACTCGGTTTAACGACATCAAGAAGCTTTTCTCTGTCGTCAGGATGAACATCCTTATTAATATAGTCAGTTAATGACGCAAAATAATCAGTAATGATGGGATAATTGTTTTCGAGCTCTATGGTTCTCTTGTATATCTGACATGACAGCATTTCAAGATCGACATAATATGCAGAAACATAGGTATCAAGAAAGAAATTTGTAAATGTGCTCTGCTGAGCTATTCTTTCGTTTTTTTCAAGCTGTTCACGGATAGTTTTATCCGCATCACGAAATGCAAAAATATAATTTACTTCACCTTTTACACCGGCAGCTCTTGCAAAGCACATCTGATGATAGTCATAATCGATTTTGTCAGCATTGTATCTTCTGTAAGAAACTACATATGTTCCGGTTTCAGGAGTTTCTTTTTCAATGATATCGAACCTTACTGCCTGTGCTACTCTTTCTGCGTCATCTTCATGAACAAATTTTTTTATGTACTGTTTTACGCCTTCCTCGTAGTGCGGTTCTTTAAGAAAAAGCTCAACAGCATCTTTTATGGTTTTCACACCGGTCGAACGAAAAAGAAGAAGATCATGCTTTCCTTTTCCCTCCATCAGCCATATGGTATGATACTCCCTCGATAAACCATCAATAATAACCTGCTGCTCTTCTGCTCCTATGGATGTATTCCTGAAAAAATCCGCAAATCGTACACATCCGGATGAATGATCTTTTGATTTGATACGACTTTCAGTATACTGTACCAAATCCTCTTTACTCTTTAAAATATTCCTTTTTTCCTTCATTAAAAACCCCATCTTTCCCGGGAAACAATAATCTTATCAAAAACGATGACAGCATTCCGTAATTCAGATATTTATTCTACGCTGTCCATAATGTTAACTTTCAGTATATCATATTTCAAAAACCATTTCAAGAAAAAATATATAATTTATGTATAAATAATATATTTTCTATCAAATTTTTCTATAATTATTGATTATTATATAATTTATATATATAATGAAAATAAATGGAATATACGCAAATACGGAAAAGAAAACGTTTTCTGTATTATTTTGGATCTATGAATATGGAGGAAACTATGAAAAGGAAATTATTAAACTCTGCGATTTCTCTGGCATTATCACTCTCACTTATCCCCTGCTTTTCTGCTGACGCAGCCAAAAGTCGTGTTTCTGTTCACGACCCTTCAGTATGTAAGGATATTTATACCGGCACCTACTATGTTTTCGGATCACATATCGATGCAGCAAAATCGACGGATCTTCAGAACTGGCAGCTGTTTACAAACGGATATAAAGCATACGGAAATGTTATTTTCGGGGATTTGTCAGGTAACCTAAAAAAAGCTTTTGACTGGGCAGGAGAAGATCTCGGAGACTGCGAAGGCGGATTTGCTGTCTGGGCACCTGATGTGGTATGGGACAAAGATTATATAAACAGTGACGGCTCAAAAGGCGCATATCTGATGTATTTCTGTACTTCGTCAACATGGAACACTTCCGTCATCGCTTTTGCTTCTTCGAAAAATATCGAAGGTCCATACACATTTGCTGATACGCTGATATATTCAGGATTTACCGGAAATGACACCTATGTATCAAGTTCATCCAAAAGAGTCAACAGAAAATATTCTTCAACAAATATTTCCGAACTCATGAACAGCGGTCAGATAACCTTTAACAGTTCCTGGTTTGATAATTCCGCCTATAACTACAACGAATTTCCTAATGCCATCGATCCTGACATTTATTTTGACACGGACGGCAGAATGTATATGGCTTACGGATCCTGGTCAGGAGGAATATACACACTTGAGATCGACCCTTCAACAGGAAAATGCATTCATCCCGGAACAGGAAAAACAGCTGACGGAAGGAATGTAGACAGCTACTTCGGAACAAAACTCATAGGCGGATATCACAAATCAGGTGAAGGTCCGTTTATCGAATACAATGAACAAACCGGCTATTACTATCTCTGGGTCACATACGGCGGACTGTTTTCAGACGGCGGATACAATATGAGAGTGTTCCGTTCAAGATCACCTCTGGGTCCTTTTACAGATGCCAGAGGAAATACATCAATTCAGACAGCTTACTCTGATCTTGACAGTACCGGACTCAAAGTCATGGGCAACTATAAATTCAGCACTCTCGACAGAGCTTATCTGTCATGCGGACATAATTCGGTTTTAAAGGATGATGACGGGAAATGGTATCTGATCTATCATGCACGATTTGATGACAACTCAGAATATCATGAGGTACGTGTTCACTCAATTCAGTTTAACTCTGAAGGCTGGCCTGTTGTCGCTCCAAATGAATACAGCGGAGATGAAATACACAGATTTGGTTATGATGAAAATGACATAGCAGGAACATATGAATTTATAAATCACGGCACATCAACAGGTCCGGATATTATCTCCTCATCCTTTATTACACTTACAAACGACGGCAAAATCACCGGTTCAGTTACCGGCACATGGTCTGAAGATCCATATTCTTCAGATGCAGAGCTTTTCATCGGATATCAGAAATACACCGGAAAATTCCTTGCTGCAAAAGACGAAAAAGGAAAAACAGTAATGTCGTTTACTGCTGTCGGAGACAACAATCAGACAATATGGGGAAATAAAACATCTGAATATACCGGCACTCCAAGACAGATCACTGCAGGAGACATGAACGATGACAATACAATCAACATTGTTGATCTGATATTGTTGAAAGACTGCCTGCTGAACGCTTATGCTACCATTAATCCTGCTTCTGATATAAACAGCGACGGTAAAACTGATGTTCAGGATGCTGTTTGTCTTATGGATATACTTATGGAACAATAATTTTTACAAAGCTCTGTGTTGTTATTTTTAAATTCATCTGAAAAAAGAAGGCCTGCATGCAGACCTTCTTTTTTTATCTCAGATATCTGGAAAGCTTTTCTCCCATGATACCTATTTTTTCATATG
>JAZUJY010000187.1:0-9614 GCA_045643005.1 Oscillospiraceae bacterium
AGGCCATCAGAATTTTTCGAAATATTAAACAGCGAGGGAACAATAGACTCATTTTGCCCTGAACTTGCAGCACTTAAAGGTATCAGGCAAAATGAAGAATTTCACAAGGAAGGCGACGTCTGGACTCATACTATGATGGTCGTTGATGCTGCCGCTGAAAGAAAAAATAAAGTTACGTTTCCTCTGTATTTTATGACTGCTGCTCTTTGTCATGATTTTGGGAAGGCTGTGTGCACTACAGAAGTCAACGGCGTTGTTCACTCATATAAACATGAACTTGAAAGTATAAGATTATCAAAAAGATTTCTTGATTCTGTCGGTGCCAAAAAAGAAATGAAAGATTATGTTGCAAATATGGTTGAGTATCATATGCAGCCGAACATTTTGGCTTCGGTACGTTCAAAAATAAAAAATACAAATAAGCTTTTTTATCTGTCGTCAGCTCCTTCTGATCTGATACAGCTTTCTGTTTGTGACTGTATCGGGAAGCTTCCATACGAGGGAGACAATGAGCAGTTTCTGACTGAAAGGCTGCATATTTTTTATGAAATAATGGATCGTCCGTTTGTTACAGCTGAAGATCTTTTGAATTCCGGTATTCCCGAGGACGAATATTTTCCCAGGATACTCGAACACGCTCACAAGCTTAGACTTGCGGGCATAAAAAAAGATAATGCTCTGAAGCAGGCCGTGTCATTTGCACGAAAAATAAAAGGATAGTGTTTTTTCAATAGACAAACAAAGAATTTTGTGATACAATAAATCAATAAAAATGATGTAATCAATAATTGTCTTCTGCTCCCGATAAATATATAAATACATAAAACAGTTTTTTACGACAGAACTGTTTTATTATTACGGAAACCTGTGAACAAAAATTGTATTATGTCGGGATGATCCTGCTATATATGTAAAAGAAGGGGTTTGAGGGATTTGAAACATATATTTTCAAAAAAAACGATCTTGATATTTTTATTTTCACTTTCGATAGGGACAGGTAGTTATTTTTCCGGAAGTGTGAACCATGAATGCAAAGTAGACTCCGTATATGCCGAACAGGACGGGAAATGCGGTGAAAATGCGGTCTGGTCTATAAAAGACGGAGAGCTGATAATTTCCGGTACGGGTTCTGCTGATCCGTTCTACGGAAGAAGTAAGTCAGTCTCACTTGAAATAAACGATCAGCAGCCCTGGTATGCTCAGAATATAAATATTTTAAAAATTAAAATAGAAGACGGTATCACAGAAATAGGGGATTCTGCTTTTAAGCGAATGATATATGCTTCAGAGATATCGATACCGGACACAGTAACAAAAATAGGAAATGATGCATTTTCAAACTGTTATGCAGTTACCGGATTAACTTTGCCTGACAGTATAAAAGAAATTGGAAACGATGCTTTTGGTTTCTGCTCTTCACTGGAAAAAATAAATATTCCTGTAAATGTAGAGAAGATAGGTGAGTCTGCCTTTTCAGGATGTGAAAAGCTGAAAAAAATTAAGGTCTCTTCAGATAATAAATTTTTCTGTGATGTTGATGGCGATCTTTATGATAAAGAAAGATCACGTTTTGTTCATTACTCTTCAGGAAAAGAAAACCCGACAATTGTATTGTCTGAAGGAGTTTTGGAAATAGATAACTATGCTTTTTATAACAGCATAAATCTAAAGACGATAACTCTGCCTGACAGTGTGACAAATATTGGAGAAAAAGCTTTTTACGGATGTTCATCCATGAAAAATATTAATCTTTCAAAGCTTGTTTCTCAGATCAGACCTTACGCTTTGTCCGGATCCGCCATCGTAGAAATTAATTTTCCGGATACTCTTCTGAAAATTGAGGAAGGCGTAATGGCTTCATGCACGTCGCTCAAGAAAGCTCATATTCCTGAAACCGTAGAAATAATTGAAGATGATGCCTTTAACGGATGTACATATCTTTCTGATATCAATATACCGAAAAATGTATCAGTCATAGGAAAACGTGCATTTATAAACTGTGAGTACATTAAAGAAATAAAAATACCGAAAAAAGTAAGTGTTATTGAAGAACAATCCTTTAGCGGATGCTTAAAGCTCAGAAAGGTTTCTGTTCCGGACAGTGTCACTAAAATTGAAAGCGGAGCATTTCAGGGATGCACGTCTCTTCGTGAAATAAAAATACCCGAAAGCGTTTCTTATATTGCGGATAATGCATTTGAGAATTGCGAATCATTAAAAATTATCTGCAATGAAGAAAGCAATGCATTAAAATATGCACAGGAAAAAGGATTTGAGTACGAGATATTCAAGAGTGATGAAACAACAGTATCAGAAGGATCAACTGAAGCTCAGACTTCAGCGTCATCTGAAGATTCAAGCCGGATATCCTCAGAGAATATAACATCTGATCTGGCAAATGAAAATATTGAACGATCAGTATCAACACGTTATTTTCAAACAAAATACATAATTGCTGCTTCAGCTGTTGTTTTTGTCATCGTTTTGCTGTGTATCATTATAACGATAAGTAAAAAAAGGCACAAAAAATAAGACATAATACAATACAGATAAACGCCTTCGTCGGGATTTGACCAACGAAGGCGTTTTTATCTGTTCAGGAAATTCTGTGATCTGTATTATTAAGATTTATTTAATTCCGATCTGGGTCACTGCAGGATCGTGAGAAATGAACTGTTTAAATCTTGCAAGATCTGCGATATCAATGATACCGTTACAGTCTATATCTGCACCGATTTTTAAAATATCTGTGTCAGCATTTTCTCCTGACATTAAGAAAATACTGAGTAAAGTAAGGTCTGTAAGATCTGCCACTCCGTCACCGTTCATGTCACCTGTCATAGGAATTATTGTATCTTCGGCGGTGTCGGACTGTGCATCTGCTCCGGTATCTGATGCTGTATTTGTATCAGTTGGTGTACCTGCGGTTTCTGTGCTGTTTGTTTCAGGTTCTTTATCAGTTTCAAAAGCATCATTTACTGTTGTGTCTGAAACTTCTTCAGTTCCGGTTTCCGAATCTTTTTGAGTATCTTCTGTATCAGCTGTCTGAGCTTCATTATCTGTCTGTGTATCATCAGTACTGTTATTTTCAGTTTCTTTATTGATATCTGTTTCATCAGCTGTTTCAGAATTGTTTGCAGTTGCCGGTGCAGCGTGGATCTCCTGTTCAAATTCTATTTTTTCTGATATTCTATTTTCCATTATGTCAGCTAAAGCTTCATCTTCAGAAAGTTCATAATCTTTTGCGTAATTCTTCATAACAGTTGAATAAGCAATGTCGTCTTCAGATACTTTATAAAACGCAAAATCTCTGAAATGAAGCTTGGTATCTTCAGGGAAGCAGTCCTCAGCCTGATAATCACCGTTACCTCCAAACTGGAATTCCCATACAGCATCCTTAATATTTGTTTTTGCTTTTACAAAACCTGCAAACTTATATTCTGTATTGCCTTTAAGCTTGATGTTATACCATGAATTCTCATATGACAAACTGCTGAATTCAAATGTGTAGTCATTATTTTTATTTGGCTTGTTGAAGGAATTAGATCCTATCATGGTAAATCCGGTGTTATTGTGCCAGATGTCAGTATTACCGATGCTGTTGCCGATCCTTGTATACATTTCACCGTCTTCAGAAGCTTCGATAGTATATTCAACATAGTAGTACTGATCTTTTTCTATATCTCCAAGATCTGTTACGATCCCTGCATCCCATCTGTCCAGTCCGCCTCTTGATTTTCCTCCCGGGTTTTGTATCTGAATATCAAGATAATCGATCTGTCCACTGTGATTTACTCCGTCGTCACTCCACTTTTCACGTCTAACTTTTGCTTTAACTTCTGCAGGACCGAATTCAGAAACATACCAGTTATGATAACATCTGTCATCAACCTGAGTCAGCATCTGTGAATACTCCTTGTCAGGTAATTCAGATTTTAACGAAAGGAGTTCATCTATTTGCTGTTTCATATCAGGATTTTCACTGATGACTTTCTGATATTCAGGAAATTCTTTTGAATACATAAAATCATAATCTGAAAGTGAAACACTATAGCATTCTCCGATCAGCAAATGTGTACCTTCCGGGAAACAGTCTTCAGGCTGATAATCACCGGCACCCCCGAACTGGAATTCCCATATCGGAATATCCATATTTTTGGTGCACCTTACATAACTTTTAATGTTATAGTAATAACCTGCTTCTACACTGATCGGTTCATAGGAATCAGCAAAAGATTTGCATGAGTAAGAAAATTCACTTTCATTTGTTCTGAATTTTTCTATTTCAGTAAATCCCATACCGTTATGCCATATGTCATGATCATTTTCATCGCCGATTCTGGTATAGATCATACCGTCATGATCTGCTTTGACAATAAAACTAATAACATATATATTGTTTGCAGTGAACGGGTGATCGATCTGAGTATAAAGTCCGCAGTCCCATCTGTCCATGCCTCCTCTTTCTTTTCCGCCCGCATTATTTATGGTAAACGAAACATTATTGATGTAATCTCTGTAATTTGTACCTTCTTTTCTGAGTACGCAGTTCGTACCTGTGCTGCTTGACATTTCTGCAGGTCCGCCTTCGACTTTATACCATCCGGTAAAGCAAAAGTCAAGAGGAGTATATTTTTTGACATATTCTGTTCCGTCCGGATTTGTGTATCTTTTTACAAATCCGTTAAATTCCTCTTCAGAATTATCAGAAGACTGAGAAGCATCATTTTCTTCTGATGCCGGTAAAACATTCGTTTCCTCAGCCGTGTCAGCACTTACAGTCATTGCTGTTGAAGCAAGCAGAAGTGCAGATGTAAAAATTGCGATCATTCTTGTAATTTTGTTTTTCATTTTTTATTCCTCCAAAAAAATTATTCTTTTATTCGATCTTCAATATTTATTATCTCTTTTTTTAATATTCTCAGGTCGAATACATAACTAATACTCCATGATTTTAAAAAAAGCTACAGGAAATGATATTACCGTTTTGATATAATCATATAATACTTTACACATAATTTGACATAAGGTTCGATATATCGTAATTTGATGAAATATATTTTTATTTTATGAAACATTTTGCTGAGAAAAAAAGTCTTATTAATAGGGGAAACATTCAGCATAGGAATATCATGTACTATCAGATATTCCAAAGTGTCGGGTAAAGGGGCCGTTCCCCTTTACTCCTGCACAGATGCATTATTATTTTTTCCTCTGAAACGTTTTGAAAGGAATGCTTACATGAAAAAGAAGATACTTGAAACTGCAGCTGCAATAATACTGACTGCAGCAATGATCCCTTGCGGTTATGAGAATTCTTTTGCAGATGATATAAATAAAAGCAGTCAAACAAGTGTGACTGAAACACTTATGGAAAAAACAACTGCTGAAAAAGAAGATATAATAGAAAGTTTCGAAAAAATCCCGGTTGATTCATTTTCTATCGGAAATCTTTCCCCGGAGATCATTACTGATATGGATCACACAGAATGGTGGTACAGTGAATGGGATAACTGTCGATATATATTTCTTCCTTCTACTGCCGACAGAAAAAATCTTACGATAAGCTATTCTGCTGAAGATGACCTATTTCTCAACGACATCAAAGTAAAATCGGGTGAAACGACTTCACTTCTTGACATGGATGATGAATTTGATATCAAAGCAGGAGATAAAAACTGCGGCAAATTAAAAATTATGCAGTCTGATCTCGGATGTATTTATCTCACTACCTCATCCGGCGGACTTGACGCTCTTGATAAGAATAAAAATCTTACCGAAACAGGATCAGCACTTATGTTAAATTCGAAAGGCAGTATCGAATATAAAGGTGAAATTGAAAAAATAACATCTCATGGAAATTCATCATGGGACTACAGCAAGAAAAAGCCATATAATATTAAACTCCCTGAAAAATCAGATCTTTACGGAATGGGAAAGGCTAAAAAGTGGGTGCTTCTTTCCAACTACCTGGATCATTCCATGCTCAGGAACAAGCTGACTGAGGAAATGTGCAGGGATGCAGGAATGGAATATGTAATGGATTCAGTTTTTGTTGACCTGTATGCAGACGGTTCGTACAGAGGTACATATCAGATCTATGAAAAGGTTCAGGTTCAGAAAAACAGAGTAGATATAAAGGATCTTGAAAAAGAAACGGAAAAAGCAAACACAAAAAGCTTAAGCGAATATAAGCAGAAAGTCGTTGGTGCAGAAAAAGCGACCGACTATATGGAAAACAGCTATAAATATTATGATATTCCAAACGATCCTGATGATATTACAGGCGGCTATCTGCTCGAATTTTTCCAGTGGAACAGATATGGCAAAAAAACAGAGAGCGGTTTTATAACATCCCGAGGGCAGGCGATCGGCATCAAAGGTCCTGAATATGCATCAAAAGCACAGATAGAATATATCAGAAGTTTTGTACAGGATATGGAGGATGCGATCTATTCTGAAAACGGAATAAACAGCAAAGGAAAACATTACAGCGAATATATGGACGTCGATTCGCTGATAAAAGCTTATCTTGTACAGGAAATCAGCGAAAACATCGATGCTACATTTTCAAGCTTTTTCATGTGGAAGGATTCGGATACAGAAGGTGACGGAAAGATCCATTTCGGACCTGCATGGGATTTTGACTTAAGCTACAACAATTTTTCAAACAGCCGAATCAATTCTGACGGAAACAGAGGATATTCAAGCAACCCTGAAAACCTGTTTGCTGCATATTTTCCGATACACGGATATGAAGACGGTGGCAACGGATCCACCAACGGAAGCGGAAGACCAACAGAGGGCATGAGCTGGATCGGAAAATTGTATAAAAATGAAGAATTTGTAAAACGTGCTGCAGAAGTATATTTTGATAAATTTGAAAAATATCTCAACGATCTGACTGACGGAGATAATCCGTATATCATTGATCTCGCTGAAAGCATAAGTTCCTCTGCCGAAATGAGCAATGCAAGATGGCATACATACGGTGGAAAGGACTATACAGTTTTCGGATCATCGAGCGGACCTACTTTCTTTGATTCTGTTGATATCCTTCGACAGTATATCCAGAAAAGAAAGAACTGGCTTACAAAGCTCTGGGAGCCGTATATCCACCTTGAAGGTGATGTAAACAGTGACGATATATTTAATGTTTCTGACATAGTTCTTATGCAGAAATATATTTTAAACTATAATAACACTGGTCTGTCCGTATGGCAGGCAGGTGACCTGTGCAGAGACGGAAAAATCAACATTTTGGATATGTGTCTTATGAAGCGAAAACTTCTTGAAGATAATTAACAAATATACATACACCCTCAAAGAGGACCGGTTATTTTCAGGAAATAACTGATCCTCTTTTTTTCAGTCTGATAAATAGAATTAAAAGGGGAAAAATAAATAATATTTTTCATTTATTTTCCCGGACTTACAAACGATATATATTATAACAACACAGAGAATATCCCCCGCCTCTGTAGGCGGCGGGTTCTATCTTCCCGCTCAGTCGGAGTACAATCTCCGACTGAGCGGGAACCGATTCTGCGAATCGCCTCTGCTTGTTAAAAGCAGAGCTTTGAACAACAAAGGGGATATCACCCGCCTCTGCAAATTCAAAGCAGAGCTTTGAAAATCAAAAACAATTATGCCATAAAAATTCATATATTTGAAAGGATGTTGATTTATCATGAAAAAGAAAATATGTGTTCTTACCTCATGCGCAATGCTCCTGTCAGGTGCTTTGTATTCTCTTTCAGCAGCTGCTCTTGAGCGTTACAGTGCAGACTCTGAAAACAATTGTGAGATATCACGCAGAGAAACAGAGCTTTTTGATGAGTTTGACGGTGATTCACTTGACACTGAAAACTGGCTGATAGCTGATAAATCATGGGGCGGCAACAACGGCGGACTCGTCCCTGAAAATGTTTCAGTTTCAAACGGCACCTTAAAGCTCGAAGGTCACGGAAATCTATACGAAGGTGATATAATGGGACACAACAAGTCCCTCGGAGGAAAAAGAACAGGTGCAGGTATTGCTACAAGAGACTATTTTTCATCAGGAAGATATGAAATAACAGCAAAGGTGGCACCTGTACAGGGAGCATGTTCTGCAGTCTGGACGTTTATGTATGAGGAAAACGATGAGGAGATATCAAACCATGAGATAGATATTGAAATACCTACAGCAAATGATACGCATAAGGATCCGTGCTTTGAATGTGCACGTTTCAACACATATGTCACAGAAACAAAGGACAACAGTCAGTTTATGGATCTTCCGGAAGCCGTTGATGATAATGAATTTCACAAATACAGATTTGACTGGCATACAGGCAGCGAAACTGAAGAAAAAAGAGTGGATTTTTATGTGGATGATGTATTTATCTGTACAAGTAAAAAATATGTTCCGACCAATGCAAGCCGTCTCTGGATAGGTCTGTGGTTCCCGTGTGCACAGGACAAGGACAAGGATGGTGTATGTGAAACAGGATGGACAGGAACGGCAAATTTTGATACAGCTGTATATGAAATTGATTCAGTTAGAATTACGCCTTTCCTTGAAGAGGGAGATACTGTTCAGAACGAATCAGTTCCTAAAAGAGGATGGGCACCTGATTCTTTCCCTGAGGATACTCTTAAAGAAAGTTATGAACATATAAAAAATGCTGACTTTGCAAACGGTGAAGAACACTGGAAGCTTGAAGGTGATGCTGCCATAAAGGACGGAAAAGGTGTTCTTTCATCGGGTGACAAGACAGATACTATAAAGCAGGTAATAGATGTCGAACCAAAAACGACATATACTTTCAGTGTTGATATTGAAACAGAAGGTCCTGAAGCAGTAGTCGGAGTAAGAAAGCTCAATGGAGAAGAAAACGAATCTGTAAAGGTTATAAAAAAAGACAGAACATATGTTTACTATACGACAGGAGACAGTGTAAGTCAGATCGAGGTTTATGTACAGGTGCTGAGATATCAGAATGCAAAAGGTAATGTATATATAGACAACGTATCATTCAAAGGCGGTAAACTTGATCCGGGTTCTGATGATCCCGCTGAAACAGATGAAAACCCCGGCAATAATGAAAAACTGCGTGGAGATGTAAATAAAGATGGAATTGTAAACGTAAATGATCTGTCAGTTCTGATATCATTTCTTCTCTCTGAAGAAACAGAATATGATCCTGTTTCTTATGATGTTAATGAAGATTCATGTATAAATATAATTGATCTTATAGAGTTAAAAAAGATAATTTTAAATAATATATAACAACACAGAGCTTTGAACAACAACGCAGAGAATATCACCCGCTTCTCCGAGTTAAGAGAAGAGTTTTGCAACAAAATGTCTTTATATCAAATTTATTGTATTATTTTGACAAACGTCTTAACCGGTTTGTATATAATCATAATATTAAAATAAATAATTTTTGTTTGATTTTAAATAATTTAGCCGAATATATAGATATAGTTGTGTTCAAAGCTCTGCTTTTAACAAGCAGAGGCGATTCGCAGAATCGGTTCCCGCTCAGTCGGAGATTGTACTCCGACTGTTTGGTCAGATAGAACCCGCCGCCTGCAGAGGCGGGGGATATCCTCTGTGTTGTTAT
>JAZUJY010000188.1:0-13998 GCA_045643005.1 Oscillospiraceae bacterium
CTTCATAATCCATGATTATAAGCTCCTTTCACCGCGATGTATTACATACTATGTAATACATTATACCATAAAAATAATCAAATTTCAATAGGTTTCCGAAATTTGGTGGTTTTTCTTTTGAAATTGATGCGTTTATCCTAAAACTATTAAAATATATATTGAAGTTTTATAGATTATGTGGTATAATAATTGAATAATGCGGTTTTATGACAACATTTCCGCATGTTATTAAAAATAAGTATATTTGTTTTATCAAAAATACAAGTGAGGTCCGGTTATGAATTACAATTTTTCAAACAGAGTATCACGGCTGAAACCTTCAGCTATCAGAGAAATACTAAAATACACTTCAGATCCTGAGGTTATTTCATTCGCAGCAGGAAATCCTTCCGCGGAAGCTTTCCCGTCCGAACTGATAAGTAAAATATCTTCAGATATTCTGAACAGCGATCCTATCACAGCACTTCAGTACAGTATCACTGAAGGATATACTCCTCTGAGGGATTCACTGAAAAAATGGATGGGTGAAAGAAACTGCTTTAACAGCGAAACTGATGATCTTATTATCACATCAGGTGCTCAGCAGTCCAACGAACTCGCATGCAAAATATTCTGCAGTGACGGAGATACACTTGTCTGCGAAGCTCCAAGCTTTATAGGATCATTAAACGCTTTCAAATCATATAACGTAAATATCGAAGGTGTTGACGTTGAAGATGACGGAATAGATCTGAACAAGCTTGAAAACGTTCTGAAAAAAAATCCATCTGCGAAAATGCTCTATCTGATCCCTAATTTCCAGAATCCTACAGGAAATACAATGTCATTTGAGAAAAGAAAAGCCGTTTACGAACTGGCTGTAAAATACGATCTTATAATTCTCGAGGACAATCCGTACGGCGATCTCAGATTTAAAGGAGAAGATATTCCTTCAATCAAATCACTTGACAGAGAAGGCCGCGTTATCTACAGCGGAACTTTCTCAAAGATCCTTGCTCCGGGTCTTCGTGTCGGATATGCAAGTGCTCCAAAGGAAATAATCCAGAAAATGGTCGTATGTAAACAGGTTTCAGATGTTCATACAAATATCTGGGCACAGCAGATCTGCGACAGATTTTTAAAAGAAGCTGACCTCAATTCACATTTTGCAAAGCTCAAAAACATCTACAAATCAAAATGCGAACTTATGCAGAAATGTATAAAAGAAAACTTTTCAGATGATATCAGAGTTACCGATCCGGAAGGCGGTCTCTTTATCTGGGCAACGCTGCCTGAAAAAACTGATATGATGTCATTCTGCAAAAAAGCTGTTGAACAGTACAAAGTTGCTGTCGTTCCGGGAACAGCATTCATGATCTCGGAAAGTGATAAAACAAATTCATTCCGTCTGAATTTCTCAACTCCTTCAAATACTCAGATCGAAGAAGGATGCAGGATTCTCGGAAAGCTTACAAAAGAAATATAACTTTACCGTCTTAAGCATCACAATAGAAGACGGAGAAATGGAGAATTATTATCATGGCAAGAAGACCAAATGAACGCTACGACGTTTGTGAACAGTATCTTATGGCAAGAATCAAGGCTTTAAGAATGCCTCCGGCAGTGATCGGAGCAAAACCTAAAGATGACAAGCAGGTATACAGTGCAGTAATTGATATGCCTATGGGTCCGAATGTTCTTGGAACACTCGTATGTCTGGCAAACGGAGTTGTAAATATTTATTTTAATAACGGAGCATCAATAACAGGACTCTCAGTAAGACATCCTGCACTTTCACAGATATGCCGCACTTTTGTTGCAAGCGCAGGTCAGGCTCTTCCTGTATGCGAAAGAACATCCATATTTGATATTCCTATGGATTCTGCAACACATTATGTACATCTTATGACAAGAAAAGGCGTTTACAAAACAAAAATCGTTCAGTCTGATCTTACAGATTCTGAAGAAGGAAAAATGAAAATGTTCCTCTTAAGCCTTTACCAGAATGTCATGAACGAAGTAAGAAATGCTCAGGTCAAGGATCAGAAAGCTGCAGAAAAAAAGTAATCAATTATTGAAAGGAACGAAACTCCCATGGCGGAAAACGTTGAAAAAAAACTGATATTCAGCGGCATACAGCCGACAGGTACATTTACACTTGGAAATTATATCGGTGCTATCAGAAACTGGGGTCCTCTTCAGGACGAATATCACTGTGTCTATTCGATCGTAGACCTGCATGCCATCACTGTTCGTCAGGATCCTGCAAAACTTCGTCAGAATACACTTGAAGCTTATGCACTTATCCTGGCATGCGGAATAGATCCTGAAAAATCCACTGCTTTTATTCAGAGTCACAACCACAATCATGCTGAACTCAGCTGGATCCTCTCATGTTCCACACAATTCGGAGAGCTGTCAAGAATGACACAGTTCAAAGATAAAAGTGCCAAGCATGCAGACGACATAAATGCCGGATTATTCACATATCCTGTATTAATGGCTGCTGATATTCTTGCATATAACGCTGACCTCGTACCAATTGGTGCAGATCAGAAGCAGCATCTTGAACTTGCCAGAAATATCGCAGGCAGATTCAATCAAAAATATGGTGACTTTTTTACTGTTCCTGAACCTTTCATTCCTAAAACAGGCGCAAGAGTAATGTCACTTCAGGATCCTTCCAAAAAGATGTCCAAATCCGATGATAATCCAAATGCATGTATACTGATCCTTGATGATAAGGATACAATAATCAGAAAATTCAAACGTGCAGTCACAGACAGTGAAGCTGAAGTTTGCTACAGAGAAGATAAAGCCGGAATAAACAACCTTATGACGATCTACTCCTCTGTAACAGGAAAGAATTTTGACGAGATCACTTCTGAATTTGCCGGAAAAGGTTACGGTGATTTCAAAATTGCAGTAGGTGAAGCTGTTGCTGATCATCTCGAACCGGTAAGAACTAATTTTCAAAAACTGATCTCAGACAAAGCATATCTGAAAGAATGTTACTTAAAGGGTGCTGAAGAAGCTTCAAAAATCACCAGAAAAACTCTTTCAAAAGTATACAGAAAAGTCGGATTTGTCGATGCAAGATAGTCTGAAACATCAAAAAGGCTCGTATTTATTGACTATTATTGATATATGTTATCTCAATTATTATATAGATGTTACAAAAATAATAAAAAAGCTTGCATTTTATCCAAGTTTGAGGTACTATAGATTAAGACACGAATCTATGGGCATGGAGGTAGTTAATGTTTAATTTTAAGAATCATTACAATATTGACGATCTGATTGAAATAGTAAAAGTTCTCAGAAGTGAAAACGGATGCCCATGGGACAAAGTTCAGACACATGAATCCATTAAACCTTCACTTATCGAAGAGGTGTACGAAGTAATAGAGGCAATTGATCTCAAAGACACCGATCTGATGAAAGAAGAGCTTGGTGATGTTCTGCTTCAGGTGGTATTTCATGCTCAGATGGAAACTGAACAGAAACACTTTACGTTTGAAGACGTCTGCAACGATATCTGTCAGAAGCTGATAATTCGTCATCCACATGTATTCGGAGACATTACCGTAAACAATTGTGATGAAGTTCTCAACAACTGGGAACATATTAAACAGCAGACCAAGGGACAGACAACCTTTACAGAAACACTTGAAAGCGTTCCTAAGACTTTTCCTGCTCTTATGAAAGCACAAAAAGTCGGCAAACGTGCAGCAAAATCAGGTATGGATTTTTCTGATCTTAAAGATGCACTCAAAGGATTAAAGTCTGAAATATCCGAATTGGAAGAAGCAATAAATTCAGGAAACACAGCAGACATCAGCGAAGAACTTGGAGATGTATTGTTTTCCTGTACAAACGTTGCAAGAAAAGCAGATCTGGATTCAGAAATGCTCTTAACAGATGCTACAGAAAAATTTATAAAACGTTTTTCCAAAACTGAAGAACTGATCAGGCAACAAGAGATCGATATGACATCTCTTAGCATAGAAGAGCTTGATGCTTTTTGGAATAAGGCTAAAGCTCAAATTTAATTAACCGAAAACAATGGAGGTAAATAAAAATGACAAAAGCAGAATTAGTTAATGTTATTGCAGAAAAAGGCGATTATTCAAAGAAAGACGCTGACAAGGCTCTCTCAACAGTAGTTGCAGCTATTTCAGATTCACTTGCTAAGGGCGAAAAGATCCAGCTCATCGGATTTGGTACTTTCGAAGTACGTCAGAGAGCTGCTAAGGATTCAAAGAACCCTAAGACAGGCGCTACAATTCATTGTCCTGCTAAGAAAGCTCCTGCTTTCAAAGCTGGTAAGAGCCTTAAGGATGCTGTTAACAAGTAATTATACGCATTTTTTTATAAAAAGCACATGTGTCTTATGATACATGTGCTTTTTATCTATAAAGAAAGGAACATAGCATGCGCTTAGACAAGTATCTTAAAGTTACACGTCTTATAAAAAGACGTACTATCGCCAACGAAGCATGTGATGCCGGCAAAATCTTTGTAAATGACAAAGTCGCACGTGCATCATACGATGTTAAAGTCGGAGATATCATTACAATCGCATTGGGAGCAAAGCAACTTAAAGTTAAAGTAACAAACGTAACAGAATATGTTACCAAAGACAGTGCATCAGACAACTATGTTGTCATAGAATAAAATCAGTCCCATACCAACAGGTGTGGGACTGATTTTTCGTTTTTTCAAAACTCTGTGTTGTAATAATTTTACTATGGTTTTATGCTGCCGGAACCCATTCAAAATAACCGTCTTCATTTACCTGCCAGCTTCCTTCAGGCTCATCTCCATCTTCGAAAACAGTCCAGTCTGAATCGTCATCATTAAATTCAAAATTGAAAAACATATCATCATCATCAGAATAATATTCGTAATCATCATCGAACGAACCAAAGCCCATATCATCCTGCGAATAAAGTGTCTGAAAATCGAAAATATCTTCAGATAATCCAAATTTTTCAAGAATAGAATTCAATGCGTCTTCATTATCAAAATAATCTGAAATGCTGCTAAAATCATCAACTTTTTCAGCATTTTCCGGTATTTTTATATCGGTATTGTTTTTGCTGTGCTCACTTGTAAATACTATTTTTCCTATTTTATCACTATACATTTCAAAGTTCTGTGATTTATCATTCAACGAGAATTTCATAATCATCTTTTCATTCTCATCGTTTTCGCTCAAAGCATTTGGTACATCACAGCTTACGGAACCTTTTATGTTGTTTTTCTTAACTTCAAGTTCAGAAAAATCTACGCTGAATACAACTTCATCTTCATTTTCAATTTTTAATGTTCCTGAATATTCTTTATTATTTTCTTTTGCATTCGCAATTACGGAAATATCATCAGCAAAATCAATTCTAATTCCAATATCTTTGTTATTTTTTGCTTCTGCAAATGAAAACAGTTTTTCAACTCCCTGACTAATACTGATTCCGCGAATATCTCCATTCAAATCAACGAGTGTTTCTATCGTGATATTTTTAAAATCGCTTATATCAGTATTTCTGATATTATTAATTGCATTTTCAAAAGTTAACTCATCTGAATATGCCTGATATTTGGATGAATAATTATCATAAAGATCTTTCAACAACTGAGATTTTTCCATAAAGTCAGCTGTATCTTCCAAAAATGATTTCGCCTGTTCTCCGTCAAACACTGTTACAAGTTTTGTATAACTGTATGTTACACCTGCTGCCATTCCTACTGAATCTGATATCATCACGGTTTTATCATTTGCTGAATACTTTTCAAGGATCTTGACATATTCGCTGATAAGTTTTGAATAATCTCCATAACAAACTTTCGGAATACTGAAATTGTTGTTCTGATCATCATCGGCACTTTCAAATTTTAACACTTTGCTGCTAAGTTCGGGAAGTGAAAGATAAAATACGCCGTTCTTGGAATCATAAATCATATCAGCACTTACTGCATCATTTCCGTCAGCTTTTATTACACCTTTATATTCAACAATTGAATCATTTGATTTTGAAAAACCTGTCTGGCATTCAAACGATACTTTTCCACATATATCGCTATCCAAATATTCGTTAATTGTGCTCTTAATATCATCAGAAAACTCAATAGAAAAAGCGGAAGAATAAAGGTCTCCGGATTTATTTGAATAATCCTCCAAAGCTGAAGCTGCATCATCGAAAGCCTTTGAGTAAACTTTTCTGCAATAATTTTCCGAGCTCATAAAAGTCTTATTTACTGCATTGTTTACTGCCGGAACTGCTGCATAAGCCGCACCACATCCCCCAAGAAGAAGTGCTGCGGATATTCCGATGATCACCGGTGCTTTTTTTCCTTTTCTAACCGCTGTCATTTGATATTCAGAGTTATAGTCATAGTTATAGTTGTTGTTCATAGTTTTTTCTCCTTTTTTTAACTTTTGTTCTTTATTTTTTTCTATCTGTATAAGATTATCTCTAATCTTGTTATCATATTAACACTATGTGTTTTGTTTGTCAAGGACTTTTTTATTTTTGTTAAATCAAACATTTTTCAGCTTTGTTGCAATAAAATATTTGTGCAAATAAGCATCGCGTTTCATATTCAAAAATTTTGTTTATTTGTTCAACTATAAATATCTGACGTTCAAAGCTCTGCTTTGAACATTTGTTTTTTTTATACAATTATTTTACCTACAATCATATAAAATGTAAATTTTTTAAAATTACACTTGTATAAAATGTCATTATAGAGTATAATAATTATTAAGGAGATGATTATATGATCGATAAAACAATGACATTTAGTGTAAACGAAGATAAAGAAGCTGTCTTAAAGCAAAACCTCACCACTATATACGATGCGCTGGTGGAAAAGGGATATAATCCGGTAAATCAGATAGTCGGATATATTTTGTCTGAAGATCCAACTTATATTACAACTCATAAAAATGCACGTTCAATAATCAGACACATTGACCGTGATGAACTGCTTCAAATCTTAGTAAGATCTTATATAGAAAAATAATGATTTTTAAATAAAAAAATACCCCGTCAGAAATTTTTTGAAAATATTCTGACGGGTTTTTTTATGACACAAATATTTCTTCCGTATTATCAACATCTGTTACTGACGTAACAGTCGACTCATAAATTTTATCTGTTTCCTCTGAGAAATTTGCTTTTTTATATTTTTCCAGCGTAATGGTTCTGTTTGAATTGTACATTTTCTGAAGTTCTTCTTTGGTATTATATTTTTCGGATAAATTTCCATTGTTGTCCAGCAAGTATTCGCCATACCATAGTCCGAAAAACGACCATACGGCTCTGTCTCTGAAAGTAAGTTCCATATCAGGCAGTTTTCCGCATTCACTAAGTGCTATCAGCTTCTGTCCTCCTGTAAGCGAGTACAGCCATTGATATTGTTTGTAATACTTTGTGTTATCTTTATTTTCATCATAAAGGTCAACAGCCACAATATCACAGAGATGATTTCCGGCATAAAAATCTTTTCCCTGGGCACTCCAGACCCAAATCAGATTATCAAGCTTGTGATAACCTGTCAGTCGTCTGAATAATGTAGTCCAAAGCCATTTATAAACATCAGGACCTGCTTCTCCCCACCAGAACCAGTCTCCGCCTGCTTCGTGCAAAGGACGCCACAATACAGGAATGTCTTTCTCCTGCAGTCGTTTAAGCTGCGATGCAATATTATCTATGTCTTTTAAAATATAAAGACATTCTGCATTTATATTTCCTTCTTCGTACTCTTTCTGTATATCTTCAAATGGCAGTAATGCAACATCAATGTCAGTATATGCTAATGATAAATCAAAATCTGTATTTTCCGAATACACATCAGGCTGATTCATCGGAGCCTTCCAGTGCCATACATATCCAACTATTCCACCATCCTGTGCCCATTTGATCGCTGCTTCGATATCATCATCAGTTTCTTTATTAAATTTACTTTCCGGATTTGTTGAGTACACACCAAGGTCTCCAAATCTTATAGCAGGATAATTTGAAGTATATTCATTGATTTTTTCCAATTCAATATTGTCTTTTCCGGAAACATACTGACCTGTAATTATATTTTTTCCGAAATTGTCAGTCAGATACCGCATAAGTTTCTGTGTAGATGGTGAAGACGGAGCATTCAGATCTGCGGGAACATCTGTTCCTGCAGAATAAATTGATTTATTGTTAGTTATTTTCACATAATCAATATCTACAGCACCGTCAACAGACTGAAATGAAAGCGTCAGCTTACCTTTTTTATAAAATACTCCATAATAATTTTTTATGACAAACTGACCGGTCATCTCTTCCTTGCAGGAAAAATCAAACAAATTTTTATTATCTGCAAGTATTGAATTTTTAGCTGTAGAATCAGAGGCAAAACAGACTGATATATCATAATGCTGATCCGTAGGAATATCGAAAACAAAATCTATTATCTCATTCCCGCCAGCTGAAAAACCTGTTATATAACCTGATCCGGAAAATCCCGGTCTGTCAGATGCTGCAATTATATTCTCCGGACGACTTACATCTTCTGCTTCGATTACCTGTTCATATTCACGCTGATCGATTTTTGAAGTACTCAAAACATATTCGCTTATCTCAGTTATACTTGTTTCAGTATTTTGACCCGCTGCTGTCGTTTCAATGGCAGGCGTTATCATATTCTGTTTTTGATTTTTATTATTTTTGTGTATAGTAACAATACATATTGTCAGCATTATTAAAGAAATCAAGATCAACAGAAGAATAGCTGTCATCTTCCCTGATATTTTTTCTTCAGAAAAAACAATATCCTTATTCTCAATTCTGTCTTCATTATTTTTATTATCCTTCAAAACATACCTCTTTTCTGAAAATTGTTCAAAGCTCTGCTTTTAACAAGCAGAGGCGGGGGTTATCCTCTGTGTTGTTATTAGTTTTTCATCAAATCAAATCTACCAGCTGTTCTTTAAGCGGCAGACCTGCACTAAACGCAGCAACAGTACCTGTTTCTACAGCAGTAACAAAAGCTTTTTCAATGTTCTGATGTTTTATATAGCTTCCTATAAATCCTGCAACCATTGAGTCTCCGGCACCGGTAGAGTTGATGACCTTACCTTTCCTTGCCTTTTGGTAAAGATTTTGATCTTTGCTTACCAAAACCGCACCGTTTTCTCCCATCGATACAATTACGTTCTGTGCCCCACGCTCAACCAGCTTTCCGGCATATAAGGCTGCAGCGTCTGCTGAAGTAATATTAACTGAAAACAGATCTGCAAGTTCATAAATATTTGGTTTTATCAGGAACGGCCGTTCATCAAGACTATTTAAAAGCAGCTTACCTGAAGCATCAACCACAGTTCTTACATTCTTTCCCTTGATTTTTCTGAGAAGTTCCGGATATATATCATCGGATAGTGTTTTTGGAACACTGCCTGACAATATCAGATAGTCCCCGTCCTGTATCCTGTCAAGCTTATTATACAATTCATCCAATGATTTTTCAGATATTTCCGGACCCTGCCCGTTTATCTCAGTTTCTGCATTACCCTTTAGCTTAATGTTTATTCTTGAATAACCTGAATTCAATTTAATAAGTTCTTCTTTTATGCCGTTTTCAGACAATATACTTTTGATATAATCACCTGTAAATCCGGCACAAAAGCCCAGTGCAACAGACTCTATACCAAATTCCTTCAGCACAAATGATACATTTATCCCTTTCCCTCCGATATATATTTTTTCCGACGAAGAACGATTGACTGCCCCCTCATTCAAACCATCTATATGCATAACATAATCAACAGAAGGATTGATAGTAACTGTATAAACCATTATTTTCCTCTCTTTTCAAACATATAATAAGACTGAAAAATTTACACACTATTCTTATAGTATATTATTTTTTTAGAAAATTTTCAAGTGGTAATTGCTTTTAAATCAGATTTAAGTTATAATAAATCTGTATGAACACTTAAAACCGTTAACATATTTTTTCCGGAGGGAAATACCAAATGCAAAAAATGTTAGGCTATCTTAGAAGAGCTATACAGGATTATGATATGATAAAAGATGGAGATTCCATTGCCGTCGGTGTATCCGGAGGCAAAGACAGCCTCGTTCTTTTGATCGGAATGAAACTACTTCAACGATTTATCGGCATAGACTACAAAATTATCGGTCTTTCAATAGATCCGATGTTTTCAGGAATCCCAACTGATTATTCCGAAATTTCAGTATTATGCAAAGAATATGACATACAATATGAAATCGTCCAGACTCATATTGCAGAAGTAGTATTTGATATCAGAAAAGAACCAAATCCATGCAGCCTATGTGCAAGAATGAGACGCGGTGCACTTCATGACGCAGCAAAAAGTCTCGGCTGCAATAAGCTTGCTCTTGGACACAATAATGATGATGCTGTTGAAACTTTTTTTATGAATCTCTTCAACGAAGGAAGAATCGACTGCTTTTCACCGGTTTCTTACCTTTCCAGAAAGGACATTACAGTTATCAGACCTCTTGTGTACGCACCGGAATCAATGGTTCTGAAGACAGCAAAAAAATGTAATTTCCCTGTTATTACTTCAAGATGTCCGGCTGACGGACATACAAACAGAGAAGATATGAGACAATTTATTATAGATATGGATCATAAATACAAAGGTTTTTCTGATAAAATCTTTGGAGCAATGCAGCGTGGTAATATCGGAAGATTTGGCATAAATAAATAAGTTTTCAAATTTTCCTGAATATAACAACACAGAGGATATATCCCGCGCCTAAACACGCTATGGGATCTGTCCTGACCAACTTAAATTAATAGAACTTAACTCTGCTTATTAAAACAGCCGTTGATCTTTTTGAAGACCAACGGCTGTTTTCGTTTGTTATTGATTATTATTTATTGCTGCTAAGTTCTTCCCAGACTGTTTTATGATCTTTTTCGATTCCATCAATAGAATTTGCAGCGAGCTGATTAAAGAATCTCAGGATCATTGTTGCATCCATTGCATTTATATTTAAAGTATCTTCAGAGTAAGTGTCTGCAATGAAATTCAGATAATTAGTAAATTCTTCTTTGTCTACAGTTTCCGGAATAAGTGAATTCTCCAAAGCAGATGCATATAATTTATCAAATTCAGTATCTTCGCCTGTATCCTGAATCCACTTCATTGCTATCTCATTTGTCTGCTTCAGAATAAGAGTTGCATCTGACGGATTTGCAGTTCCATCACTGTTGACATCACCTTTTACGCCAATATATACCGGAAGAGAAGCAATCTCTTTATCCTTGAACATTATCGGTATCTCGTACAATACTTTTTTTGTATCAGCATTGTAAATCTCACTTGGAACAGCATTTACTGATACATATTCTGAAATATCCTTATCATTTGCTGTTATTTTTATTCCGCTAATATCAAAATTGGAATCAAATGAATAGTAATAACGCTTTTCAGGCATCTGAACAATTTTTATATCCGGAACATATGTGGTAACTTCAAAATTTCCACTCTCATTATCTGCAATAATCTTATCTGCAGGAACAACCCTTTGATTTATGCCTTCAATATATGTTGACGCAGATATATTACTGAGTTCAATATTATAATTTCCATTTTCAAGCATATTTTCAAAAGTATATTCAAGTTTTACAATTTTTCCGCTTGAAGCTTCTATATTATGAGCCTTCTTCGCTGTAAACTGAATCTTGTTGTTATTCTTATTAGTATTCAGATCGCCATTAAAATCAACTGCTTCACAATGCAATGATTTTATCATGACATTTTCATCTGAAAGTTTTATATCACATTGGAATCCGGATATCGGAAGATCTCCGTCAATTCTGATCACAGCCTCAAGTCCGATATTTCCTTCTTTCATTTTGATATCTTCCAGAGAAAACTTTACAGCAGAATGATCTTCAAAATATTTATTTACATCAAAAGATGTTGTTGCTTCAGTTTCTTCTTGTTTTTTTGTTGTCACCGTTGTAGATGGAGTTGTAGTAACAGCTGTTGTTTCGTTGCTTACCGATGTAGTAGTTTCTGATGTTGTTTCTTTTACTTCAGGAGTAGTTGTGATCTTTGCTTTCTCACCGGTTATCTTTATTGATCCTGCTTCAGAGTCTATTATATCAACATCGAAATTTTCATTTTTTCCGGTTTGAGCGTTATATTTTGACACTGTTACATTTGATAATACAACTTTATATTCGCCCTGTGAAATATCTTCCGGAAGTGTAACTTCCAGCAATGCTATTCTTGCATCAACAGCATCAATATTTTTTCCGTCAGGTGATGTAAACATAAACCTCGTTCCATCTTTATTGGTATCAAGTGTTCCTTCGAAATCACCGTTTAAAATTTTCTGTTTAAAGTTGCCTTCCGGGCCATCTATTTTTACATCAGCTGAAAGACCACTTATTCCATCGTTATCTTTCAAATATATACCGACCAAAAGTTCGCTTTTTCCTTCAGCCATATCGTATGAAATATCCTCAGGAATTATTTTCAGTTGTTTCTGTTCTGTTACTTCAGTTTCGCTTACTTCTTCTGTCGTTGTTTCCACAGGGGTCGTCGTGGTCACTACTGTCGTTTCCTCAGGCGTTGTTGTTGTCACTACTGTCGTTTCTTCAGGTGTTGTTGTTGTCACTACCGTCGTTTCCTCAGGCGTTGTTGTTGTCACTACCGTCGTTTCCTCAGGCGTTGTTGTTGTCACTACCGTCGTTTCCTCAGGTGTTGTTGTTGTCACTACCGTCGTTTCCTCAGGTGTTGTTGTCACCACCGTTGTTTCCTCAGGTGTTGTTGTTGTCACTACCGTCGTTTCTTCAGGTGTTGTTGTTGTCACCGCTGTCGTTTCTTCAGGTGTTGTTGTTGTCACCGCTGTCGTTTCTTCAGGTAAAGCCGGTATCTCGTTGGCATACAATTCAATATATCCCGATTTACCATATGTAGAAAGTGTGGTATCATTTTTTGCATACATATTTGATGTATCCAAAATATCCAATGAATATTTTTTTCCTTCATCAAATTTTTCCGGAACTATAAATAATAAAGTTGCCATTATTCCAGTATCAACACTATCTTTACTGCTATTGCTGATCAAAAGTCTTTTTAATGATGGTTTTGCCAGTTTAAGCTGAGCATCGGTTGATGTTATTTTTTTCGTATCTTTATCTGTGTATAAAATACCTAAAAATTCCAGACCATCAGAATTATCATAATCAAATCTCAGAACACCTGTATTGATTCCACTGTTCTTCTCAATATTAATATTTACTTCTGCAACCTTTCTGTCAGCTTTTGAAGCATCAAGAATGTAGCTGCCTCCTTCCAGTACCAGTCCTTCATATTCGCCCTGATAATCTTTTACAGTTTTTAAGGTACTATAGGACACCTGTTTCTCATCAAATGAAAAAACATAACCGGCATCCTGAATGCTTACAGTTGAATTATCTGTATCTATTTCCTCAGCAAAATGAACTGATTCCGGAATGTACGATGATGCAAGCAGAAATGCTGTTACAAAAGACAATATTTTTTTTGATTTTAGTTTCATTTTTCTTCGACTCCTTAAATTTTATATGAATAATTAATCAGTAATTTGTATGTTAAATCAAATTTGTTGTTATTTATATATTTGTAAAATAATATGTAAATACAGAATTATTAGTACATGATTTAATACATCTTTAATTCCCTTATAAATATTACTGTTTAAACGAAAAACTATTTATAATTATTAAATTTAACATATTTTATTAACTGATTTATTTTAAACTTATCTGTATACTTTTTTTACCTGTACACACTTCGATTTAATAGTAACACATATTTATTTTAAAGTCAATAATATCATGTGCTTCTATAGGATAAACGCATCAATTTCAAAAGAAAAACCACCAAATTTCGGAAACCTATTGAAATTTGATTATTTTTATGGTATAATGTATTACATAGTATGTAATACATCGCGGTGAAAGGAGCTTATAATCATGGATTATGAA
>JAZUJY010000189.1:0-1609 GCA_045643005.1 Oscillospiraceae bacterium
ACCTGAATCCGCAGAGTTCACTAAAAAATCAATAGGCTAACCTTTAAAGTCTGGTTTAGCTTATGATTCAGTAAAGAATTCCGCATTTTAAAAATTTATGAGTGAATGGAATCAAGTTTTCAACACTTTTTCCTTCATCAGGGCATAGTTGTCCCAGCCCAATGAATATAATTTCTAAAAATTATATTGTAGCCAAAGCATTATAAATTCGAATGAATGCATTAGCCCATGGATTGCTTCTTCCCAGCGAAAGTTTCATTTTTCTTGCGTGAACAGTAAAATGTCCTGCAATAAGAATTAAACGGTCTATTACTGTTCTGATTCTTCTGCGTTTAATAGTTTTATGGCGTACTGGCATATCATTCTTTTTCATAGCTTCAGTTCCTATGATACGAAGAATATTATAAGCAAGCATACCAAGCTTTAAAATTAAGGCATTTGTTGCAAATTTTCCGCTTGGAAGTCTTTCAATATCCATATCTGTCTTGATTTCACTGTGATACTGCTCGCATACAGCATGATTGTGATAGAGCTCAATTACGTCCTCATCAGGAAGATCAAGTGATGTCAGGTATAGATTGATTTCCTGTTCCGGCTCAAGTAAAAACTGGCCGCTTGGATCAAGCGTTCTTTCTATGATTTCATAAACGCCTCTTACGCAGATTTCTCCTTTGTTTTCAGTAATTATGTTCTTCCAGGTTGTACCGATATATATGGTTTTTCCTTCTCGTGGCTCCTTAATATTCCGGCATACTTTCTTCAGTGATTCAGCCATTTCTTCCTTGTTTTCACGTCTGAAATTATGCTTTACAAGGAACTTTATCTGAGGATCATCCCAGTGAAGAATTTCCATGTTTTCTGCAGCATCGTTACCTAAATCCATTCTGAAAAGGAGAGGCTTGTCTGTCATCTGTTTTGCAGCTTTTATTGTTTCATGTAAAAATTCCGGAGTTCCATTCTGACAGTGCTGTTTTCCTTCTCTCAGCTCAAAGTTGCATCCGTATCCTTCGGTTTCGATATACGCCATCATCGGTGCATATCCATCAAAGTTTTTATATGTACAGGATACTCCTTCTTTATGAGCTTTTGAGTTGTCAAACGGTGTAACATCAAGGTCAACCGGAACATATCCGTTAGTCATTGCTGATGGTTCTACTTTACATGCTTTAAACATACTTACATTACCTTCAAGTATATCTGAGTCCATACTCTGACCTATTGTATCGAGTCTCATTCTGAGTGTTGATTCTGATGGAATTCCGTATGCTATACCAAGCGCTGCTTTGTAATATTCAGGATCAGAATGAAATTCATTTATGTAATCAAAACTTGTTTTTCCGAGTGTAAGCATACCTTTTCGCTTAAAAGAATATCTCCGTTTTTTATCTGTGGCTGTGATCTTTTATCTGTTTTCATTCTTGCAGCTTTCTTTGCAAGATTTGACTTTCCAAATATCTGACCAACCATGCATAATCCGCTTGGTGTTATTAATCTTTCATCACTAAGTGTGACGATAATATTCTTGTTAAACTGAAATCTGTATTTTTCTTTACTCATAATTGTATTCGCCCTTTTGGTGCTACTGTTTGTAGCTTTACTTACACGTTTA
>JAZUJY010000190.1:0-2720 GCA_045643005.1 Oscillospiraceae bacterium
AACTGAAACGATTTTTGATATACTTGGAATTCTTGACCATTGTGCTGATACAGACAGCTATCGTACTGTTCAGGTGCAGCTCTCACGCATCGTCCTTTATCACCTGAAAGAAAAAGGCTTTGACCGTGAAGCACTCCGCACTGAGCATCTTGATCAGGAGAAGATGGAGTACCTCTACACGGGCAAGGACAGCGGTAAGACGCATAACTACGGTCTGAACTTTTCGGATATGGACTTTCTCAGGGAGTTTACGGGGCTGAGTTATCAGGGGATGTTTACGGGGATAAAATAACGGAAAGAAATAAATATATTCTATAAAGGAGTCACACTTTGAAAGTGTGGCTTTTTTGTTATGCTTTTCATAATCAAAGCAATTTAGATGCAAAGAAAAATCATGAAAAAAATATCTGTAAAAATGCATTTGCAATATTACAGTTTGTTTTTTATAGATACCATATATGCTATACTAATACTTGGAGGTGATATAATGTCAGAATTTTCTAAAATATCCAACGAAGAAAAATATTATCGAATTGGTCTGAATATCGCCTATCAACGCAAGCTTAAACATATGACACAGATACAGCTTGCTGAAAAGGTCGGTATCAGCAGAACTCACATGAGCAATATTGAAGCCCCAAATATGCTCACACCTATTTCCCTTGAGGTTATTTTCAATATTGCCGATGCTTTAGAAATATCAGTTGATACCCTGTTCAGATTTGATATGTGAGGTGCTTTTTATGAATGATTTACAGTTATTTATGTATTTATATATGTACGAGCTTGAACTTTGGCTTAATAATTACAAATATCAGCTTTTAAAAATTTCTTATCAATTAGATGAAGCAAATACAGACAGACCTTTAAAGGAATATCTTAAAAGAATGATAGAAGATCTTATAAACAAACTCATGTATTTAAAAGATGTTAAATCAGTAATTATTAACAATACTATGTATGATATCCCACAAAGTGTGAAAGATGCATTTGTACATTCAGTAATGCTTCCACCTATCTACGATGATGTGAAAAACATACTAAAGAAGAGAAAAAATGCGGTATTTACTGAACCGGATATTTGTCTTGCAATTAATATTAATGGTAAACTGGAATATGAAACTATAGAGTTAAAAACTACCAAAAACGATTCTATTCCGGGTTCAAGCGTTCAGCAAATCACACCTGATGAATGGGTGATATTTATAAAACATACAGCAAATGACGTTGAAATTACCACGGGACAGTATTTTTACGCTATTAATTCTAAGATGCAGTTCCCAGACAGAAGTCCAAGACCACAGGTATCGTTCAAGGAACTTTACAACTGGAATAACAGATGCCGCAATATAAACGGAAATACTGTTGAGTATAAAGCAATTGGAGATGAAGCAGAAAAGAAAGCTCTTCTTACTGATTGGCAAGATGTCCTTGCTAAACGTTGGACTAAGATCGTGTTTGATAAGAGTAATCATAAGGGAGAGCCATGGTTCAACAATAATCTTAGAAAGTTCATTTTGCAATTTCTTGAAAAATATGATAGTATGTCTGATAAAGAGAAAGATGAATACAAAACGCTGCTTAATAATAGCATAACGTAAGAAAAAGCCGAGGTCAAACAATCTCGGCTTTGATGTTATGTAAACAAAGAAATGTATAACGCTCTTGCAATGTGCCATGCCAGAACAGGCGGAACGGCATTACCTATCTGCTTATATGCATCAGAAGAAGAAATCGGGAATTCAAAATCATCAGGAAATGTCTGTAATCTTGCACATTCACGGACACTTAATCTTCTCCATGCAGTCATATCATCAGGATTCAGTGGATCAGTCGTTCTGTAATGTCCCTCTATATTGCCATGATGTTCTGATCTGATAGTGGGAGACGGTCTGTCTGCCTTAATTTGACAATTACCCTGCATAGTTTTTCCAGGGTAAAATTTTGCTTTGGAATAGTCTCTTGAAGTATGGTTTTTTATTGATGTTTTATCCAGTTGATCCCATAAATCGTCAATAGCATCTTTAGCTGTAACCCACGGGGTATCAGCATTCTCTCCGTTAGTTACACAGGGATATTTCATTTCTTTACAAAGATTAGTTCTGATTCCTGATATAATAACTCGGATACGATTTTGAGGAACACCGTAATCAGCTGCATTCAACGCCTTGTAAACAACAGTATATCCGAGACTTCTGAAATCATTAAGAATAACTTCAAGTGCTGAGGTATCATTCCCTGCACCGCTTTTGCGGATACCGTCAACATTCTCTGCGATGAAAGCCATAGGGTGGCAATGCTCAATGATTTTTTTCATTTCCATATACAGTCTGCCACGATCTGCACTCAAACCTTTTCTTTTTCCTGCAAGACTGAAATCCTGACAAGGAAATCCACCAATTACAATATCAGCTTCAGGAAGCAAAGAGTAGTCGAGTTCTTTTACATCTCCGCAGAAAGCTTCATGTCCGAAGTTATGAGTATAAGTATCACACGCTCTTTGAACTATGTCATTGGCGAATACTATTTCATAAGGATTCTTATCGTAGTGCTTTCCACGAATATCAAAATCTCCTAGGAAACCAAGATCCATACCACCGCATCCGCTGAACAGAGATATGACCTTCAGAGTTTTATTTAAAGGCAGAATATTTACATGAACGCTCTTTATTATCTCATCTGCTTCATTATCAAAGAACGATAATTGTAAATTATTCATA
>JAZUJY010000191.1:0-20791 GCA_045643005.1 Oscillospiraceae bacterium
TTTCAAAGCTCTGTGTTGTTCAAAGCTCTGCTTTTAACAAGCAGAGGCGATTCGTAGAATCGGTTCCCGCTCAGTCGGAGATTGTACTCCGACTGTTTGGTCAGATAGAACCCGCCGCCTGCAGAGGCGGGGGATATCCTCTGTGTTGTTATACTATTATAATTTATTTTTTATATATTGTCAATATATTATAATAAAAATTTCTTCCCTCTTTCCCCACTCAGCATACCTCAATTTATTCTCCTCAGTCAGAAAATACGGATTCAAAGTTCTGTGTTGTTATGATCAGGTTTTATTCATGGTATAAAGCGTATCCGGATTGACACAGACGAACATAAAATGGTAAAATATTATTACAGTATT
Source organism: Oscillospiraceae bacterium (assembly GCA_045643005.1). Taxonomy (GTDB): domain Bacteria; phylum Bacillota; class Clostridia; order Oscillospirales; family Ruminococcaceae; genus HUN007. The sequence continues at coordinate 364 of JAZUJY010000191.1, forward strand.
ATTATGAAAAAATCATTGAAATGAGGTGCTTATCAGTATGGAAAATGAAAAAAACAAAGCTGACGATCCACTGCTGAAATTTTTCGGCATCATACTTACTACCTTTCTTTCATGGTTTCTTATCATGCTGATAATCTTCACAGCCGCGGCAGTCGCGGCTGTCTGCTATGCGTCAAAAACAGCCGAAAAAGTCTCCGGCATAGAGATCCCGGAAAGAGAAAAGGAACGCTCCTCATATATATATCAGACCAACAGCGATACACATGAATACGAACTCATCTACAAAGTAACTCCGTATACCGGAGACCTGAATCTTGAAATTGATGCAGACAAACTTCCCGATCACGTAAAGGCAGCTTTTATATGCATCGAGGATGAACGCTTTTATTCACACGACGGTGTTGACATTTTATCCTCATCAAAAGCTCTGGTAAATGAACTTCTGAAAATATCAGGTATCATAAGCTCAGAAACAATCGGCGGTTCAACCATAACACAGCAGCTTGTAAAAAACATCACCGGAGACGACGATGTATCTGCTGACAGAAAGCTTCGTGAAATATTCAGAGCCATGAGACTCGAACAGAAATACACAAAGAATGAGATATTAAACAAATATCTGAACATCGTATATTTTGGTCAGGATACAAAGGGCTGCAATATGTACGGTATTGAAGCAGCAGCAATAGGATATTTTGGTAAACACGCATCTGAGCTAAGTCCGAGAGAGGCGGCCTGTCTTGCAGCTTCTCTTAAAAATCCTGAGCTGTACGGTCCGCTGACAAACCCTGAAAATAACAGCAGCCGTTCAAAATACTGCCTTAGAAAAATGTTTGAACAAGGCTTCATTTCTCCGGATCAATATGAAAGATCACGGGGAGAAGCGGTGATCATCGTCCCCGAAGAGCTAAGAAGTTCTTCACTAAAGCTTTCAGATTTCAGAAATACATTTGTAAATCCGGAACCCACAAGCTGGGTCATAGATGAAGCAGTAAGAGAATTTTCCGAATACCTTTCTGAAGCAAAAAATATTTCAGAGGAAGATGCAGTTAATGCTTTTTTTGAAGGCGGATACGAACTGTATCTCACCATTGACGACAAGCTCCAGAAGCATCTTGAGGAAATGTATACAGATGATTCTGTTTTTCCGGACAGAAAGGCATACTATACCGATGAAGACGGAAATGAAAAGGAAGAACGTCTTCAGTCAGCAATTGTTGTTATGGACTACAAAGGAAAAATCAAAGGGATCGTAGGAAGAACCGGTCAGAAAACCGAGTCGTTTTGCTGGAGCAATGCCACACTGGCACACAGACAGCCCGGATCATCCATAAAACCTCTCTCCGTTTACTCATACGGAATAGAAAATGACAAAATAACATGGTCCTCAATCTTTACAGACGAACCGCTTTACAAAGCAGCTGAAGATTCTGAAGACTGGCCGAAAAACTACTCTGATACATATTCATACAAAAAAATGACAGTAAATGAATTTCTGGAAAACTCCTACAACACACTCCCCGCTTTTCTGTGTGATTCATTTGGAACAGATGAAGTATTTAAATTTACAACTGAAACCATGCGCCTTAAGCTCGATGAAAATACTGACAACACTATAGCTTCTTTAAGTCTCGGCGCATCAGGAACAGGACCCTCTCTCCTATCACTCGCAAACTCATACATGGTCTTCGGAAACGGCGGAAAATATTACAAAGCACATATTTTAGGACGAATAAAAGACTCCGGCTCCAAACGCATATATGCCGAGCCGGATGCAAACGACGGAAAGCAGATCATAGGTGAGGATACTGCTTTTATCATGAATAAAATGCTTAGAAATGTTATAGAAAACGGAACCGGAAAAAAAGCACGTCTAAAAAACAAAGTCAATATAGGAAAAACAGGAACAACGGAAAACTACAGAGATATACTTTTTGCAGGTCTGACTGAGGATTACGTATCAGCAATATGGATAGGCTTTGAAAACAGCAGCTCCCCTGATACTATAAGAAGCCTTAACTCCGGTGCTGTCTGGAAGGAAGTATTCGGGAACTATGCAGATACAATAAAAAGCGGCGTCACATACCCCGAATGTGATGATGTGATCTGTTCAGACTACTGTTCAGAAACAGGCGACCCGGCTTCTCCGGGATGTCCGAAAGGCGGAAAAGGCTGGTATAAAAAATCGACCTTCAAAAAATGTACGCGGGTCCATAAAAAGAAACAGGCTGCAGAAACAACAGCCGCAGCAGATATTCAATGATCCCTCTGACAGCTGACTTTTCACATACTGTAAAAAACGGAATTCAAATCAGTTTGAATTCCGTTTTTTATTTTTAATTATTTACTTTAATGTCTGTTGCAGTATGGACAATAATCTGTCTTGTACCATCCATATTCTCCACCCGGACATCCCGGATTTGCACAGAGACCTGTCGAAGAACAATATCTTGCATAGAATACCTGATCTGTATCAGGGAATGTCGCACCCGATGCAGTTTCATTTGCATAGGTACCGAATACATTTCTCCAGATCAGTGCTGAGTTTGCTCTGTCAATTGCATTTGAGTTCATACCGACAGAATAACCGATCCAGAGAGCTGAAACTGTGTCCGGAGTAAGTCCTACGAACGTAATATCACGCCAGTTTTCTGTTGTACCTGTCTTTCCTGCAAGTGTTGTATTCCAGATCTGTGCTGAAGTACCGGTACCGGCAGAAATAACTCTCTGAAGCATCTTGTTCATAATGAATGCTGTATCCTCGCCAACAGCAGGTTCGCCCTTGCTGTTTTCATTATCGATAATGGTCTTTCCTGTCTTCAGATCCTCAGCCTTGAGAATGAAGCTTGCCGGATAATATGTACCACCGTTTCCGTAAGGCATATATGCGTTTGCAAGGTTAATAACGCTCGGACCATAAGTAGTACCGCCGACGCAGATAGGTGAATAATCAAGGTCTTCAACCGGATCGAGCTGAAGATGAAGCTTCTGAGTTGAGAAGTTCATGATCTGCTGGAGTCCGCACATATTAGCGATCTGAGCAGGAAGTGTGTTTATTGAATTTTTTAAGAAATAGTTTACCGGATAATATCCGCCTGAAGGCTTTCCGTCGTAGTTATCAGGCCATGATCTTCCGTCAATAACAAGAGGTGCTCTGTCATAGAACATTGTCGAATATGTAATAACATCGTTCTCAAGAGCATATCCGTACGTTGTTACAGGCTTGATGGTTGAACCAGGCTGTCTGTGTGTATCAAGTGCCATATTCCATCCGAGGTTTGTTGTCTTTGGTCCGATCTGACCTGCAATACCAAGGATATGACCATGATAATCCATTACAGCAAATGAAGCCTGAACTCTTCGTTCTTCTTCAGAAAACTCATAGGCATCACTAAGTGCTTCCGGGAAATATGTCCAGTCGGCAAATGTCTGATCAAGATGTGCCTGAACATCAGTATCAGCGGTAAGATACAGCTTATATCCACCGTTGTTGAACATATTGATTCCTTCCTGTCTGTTTTCAAGCTCATATGTATTTTTCAGATAATCAGCAAATTCATAAATAGCTGTATCAACAGGCCATGAGTTTATCAGCGGATTTTCAAAATCATCCTTGTTTTCAGTAAGGCTCAAAGCATCCGGATGAGTTTCAAAGAAATCCACATCTGAGGTAAGCTCCATCGTTTCAACTATAGCTTTTTCATATTCATCAGATGTAATTACACCGAGCTCAAACATCTTTTCAAGAGCATAAGTTCTTCTCTTCAGATTATTTTCAGGCTGATCTATAGGATTCCATGTTGCAGGTTCCTTAGGAATCGCTGCAAGGCAGGCAGCCTCTGCTATTGAAAGCTCCTCAGGGCTCTTTCCGAAATATCCTATTGTTGCAGCTTCGATGCCGTACATATTGTAGGTGTCTATCTGTCCGAAATATATCTCATCAAGATATGCTTCAAGGATCTCATCCTTTGTGTACTTCTGCTCGAACTTCATTGCGTTGAATATTTCACGCATTTTTCGGTCAGCAGTCTGCTCGTCGTCACCTGTAACATTTTTAATAAGCTGCTGAGTTATTGTTGAACCACCGTATATATCTCTGTCCTGTCCCAATGCAGAAAGCAATGCGTTCACAACCGCACCGCCTGTACGTTTGTAGTCAACACCGCTGTGTGAGAAGAAACGTTCATCCTCAACACATATAAAAGCATACTTAACATAGTTCGGAAGCTTGTTAAGATCCGTTTTAAGCTTGATATCATGTGAAAGAGGCATAACCTTGTAAACAAGATCATATTCGTCTGTCTGCTTATTTTTCTGATAGATATACGAAGCAAAGCTTTCCTGAATCGGTTTAAGCTCTGTAGCTTTAGTGGAATCCATAACACTTGTGACCCATACTGCAGCAACAGTACCTACCATGGTACATGTAAGTATCATTATCAGGAAAAATGAAAACACCACTGAAAAGACGATCGAAAAAAACTGCTTTATAACATGCAGCGAAATATACAGCGTTCTCTTTTTCTTTGATTCCGGAGGATCACCGCCGTAAAATTCCTTTACCCTCTTTTCCTTTTTCTGCCTTGATTCTTCCCTGTAGTCAATAATGATCTCCTTGCACTGTTCGGAAAGATCCTCTCCGATCTCACGGAGACGTTCCTTAAAGGAAGAAGGTTTGTTATCAATGCTTTCCAAAGTATCATTATACGTATCTTTTTTATTTATTTTTTCGTTATGAACAGCTTTATCCTGCCTGCTGTTCACATTTTCTTTATCAGATGTCCCCGATACCGGTGCAGGCTCAGAAGAAGCATCTTTCTTTATATCTGAACTTTTTTCCGGAATATCGCGTGACTGTTTTTTATATTCTTTGAAAACAGGCTTGCTCTCTTCCTGTTCATAAGAAATATTGTCCTGATCATCCGGAAGACCGTATTCATTTTCAAAACTATCATCAAATCCTGCAAAAATATCATCAAGATCGTGATTTTTCTTGTCCATATAATGTACTCCTTTCTGAAAAAACGGATAGTACCCCCATTTTCTCAATTATAATCATTATATCACAAAAATAAATGTTTGTTAATCTTTTTTTCTTGCACAAAGAGATTTCGTGATAAGTACCGATAAACTCACAGGACTAAAATACATTTTGTACAATATGACAACCGGCAGCAGCTGTGTATCCGGTTTTTTTAATTACATATCAGTTACAATTATCAAAATATCAAAATAAATATTAACTTTTGAATTTCTTCATGATATAATGATATTTAGGAACGCATTGTTCATAGATCAATGCTTTTAAAAAACAATTATCTTTTTTTCAGGAGGTAATACTGTGGAACATAAAAAGAAAGAAAAAGAAAAAGAAAAAAGCAAACGCATTTTTACAAAAACATTTTTCAAAAAACTCCTGTCAGCAGTCTTTACTGCTGTCGTTTCCATGATCCTGATATTTATGATTATCGGAACACTCGGAGGAACTATATTTGTTGTATATATCATGACCTTTATGAACTCTGCCGAGGCCATAGAGCTTACGGATCCTGAAGAAAACATGGCTTCCTATGTTTATCAGATGGACAAGGAAAGCGGAGAATATATTCCCATATACATCGCAAGCGAGGATGTGCATGAGATATGCAGAAAAACTGATTTTGATGAGCTTCCCGACTATGTAAAATACGCTTTCATCTGCATTGAGGATCAGCGTTTCTATGCTCACGAGGGAGTCGATTTCAAACGTACATCAGCTGCCGTTATAAACGAAGTACTCAGGAAGCTTCATCTCAGAAGCGGAAAATTTGGTGGTTCGACCATTACCCAGCAGCTTATAAAAAATGTCACGGGAAACGATGAAGAAACCTGGAACAGAAAAATGAACGAGATTTTCAGTGCGGTAAAGCTTGAGAAAAAATATACCAAGGATGATATTCTTGAAGCTTATCTGAATAATATAAGCTTCGGAGAAATAAACGGATACAACCTTAACGGCATCGAAGCTGCATCACTCGGTTATTTCGGAAAAAGTGCCAAGGAACTCACCATGGCTGAAGCATCAGTTCTTGCCGCGATCCCGAATTCTCCTTATTACTACAATCCTACCTATGACACAGAACATTTTGAAAACAACAGGGACAGAAAAGAAACTGCTCTTTACAAGATGTTCGAGCTCGGAGTCATAACCTCAGATCAGTATGAAGAAGCTCTTATTGCAGAGATCGATCTTGCGACCTCCGATGGTTTTTACGAAAGACATCCGGAAAGGCAAAACGTCACAGACGTCGAACCCGGTTTTAAAAATCCCGAAATACTATCCTGGGCAGCTGACACAGCGATTTTCGAATTTGCAGACTTTCTTTGTGAACAAAACGGTCTCGAAGAAAGACAGGAAGGGATCGACCTTTTCAAAAAAGGCGGATACAAAATTTATCTTTCAGTTGATGAAGATATACAGTCCCATCTTGAAGAGACCTTTATGGACAGATCAAATTTTCCTCAGGAGCTGAGTGATACAGATGAGTCTGTTGAAGCATCCATGGCAGTAATGGATTATAAAGGGCATATTTTAGGCATAGCAGGCGGTATCGGTGAAAAAGAAGGAAACTTCAATACCAATTACGCATACACGACCCAAAGGCAGCCCGGTTCGACCATCAAACCGCTCACATCATACGGATATGCTCTTGAAAACAACCTGATCACATGGTCAACTCTTCACAAGGACATCGCTCTTCCGGCAGGTACTGCAGGCGAAGAAGCATGGCCTGACAACTACGGCGGCACACCGACAGGTGAAGTTTACACAGCAGCAGACTTCATAGCAAAATCTCTCAATACCTATCCCGCATGGCTCGTACATGACATGGGCTGTGATGCTGTTTATGACTTTGCTGTGAACAATATGCATCTTGAACTTTCTCCTGAGGACAAACAGTATTCTCCTCTTTCAATAGGAGGTCTGACAAACGGCGTGACAATAATAAACCTTGCAAATGCTTATCTCCCCTACGGCAACGGCGGTAACTGGTACAAAGCAAGCATTATCTTAAAAGCTGAAAACACAGCTTCAGGAGAGATTCTTATCGATAACGAAAATAAAGAAGGCGAAAAAGCTGTTTCAGAGGATACAGCCTTTATAATGAACAAGCTTCTTCAAAACGTCGTTGAAAACGGAACTGCTTCCCGTGCCGCACTTGAAAATATCCCGCTTGCAGCAAAGACAGGAACGACTGAGGACTGGAATGACATTACTTTCGTAGGTCTTACTCCGGACTGTGTTTCAGCTCTCTGGGTAGGCTATCCGAACAGCCAGAACTCAGAAGCGATTGAAAATGCAAGCTCTTCTGAAATATGGAAAAACGTTATCGGAACTTATCTTGATGAAAACTACGAACAAACCGATTTTCCTGATTGCTCTACCGTGATCAAACATACCTACTGCAAGGAAACAGGACTTCTTGCAAAAGGAAAATGCAAAACAGGCGGAACCGGATACTACAAGGATTCAGACTGTGCTTACTGCAACAAGAAACACTGAAAATAAATAAAAACAAAGAGGATATCCCACATTTTAGGGAAACACTGATTAAGTCTGGCGTACAGAATGCGCAAGCAGACTGTACGTCAAGTCGTCAGACGTGATTTAATCAGTGGTTCCTTAAATACGGGATATCCTCTTATTATTTAGCAGCCGCTTATTTTCTTATTCCGAGAACCACACTTGCATCCTTTGAAACATACTGCTTCATCGTAGCAAGATCAGCAATATCTACCATTCCGTCAGCGTTGACATCTGCATTCAGAAGTCCTTCACCTGAAACCGCAGTTCCTGTCATACACTGAATGGAAAGCAGAGTCAGGTCTGTAAGATCGGCAACTCCGTCGAGATTAAGGTCCCCGTACTGAAAGGTTTTTTCAGTACTGCTGTCACTCGTGTCATCGGTATATTCACCGGTCTTTTCCTTAAATGAAATGCCTGTTATTTCTATCGTATGTGAAGAATAAGACTCGTCTCCTGTTTTACCAAGCTGAAATTTCAGATCAGAAGTCATATTTTCAGGAAAAGTGCATTCAAAATGAAAATGCTTTTTCTCTCCTGTAAGATATACAAGTTCATCAAAAAATCTGTCATATGAAGAGTTTTCAATTGTCAGCTCTATATTTCTGTCCTGTGATGATCTGATGTCAAAATCAATACAATATGTTTTATCCTTCAACACCATGACATTTTCAAGAGCTGCCATCACGCTGTATGAGGCGTCACCTGTATTTTCAATACTTGCAGTGATCCCGTCAAATGAATTCAGAACTGTTCCGCTGCCTCCCTCCATAACATACGGAGTAAGCGAAACAGACTGCTGCGTTTTATTATCTTTGTTCTTATCTTTTTTCGGAACATCCGGATCAGTCCACTCAAAATCTGAAATAAGTATTTCATGATTTCCTGCACTTACTGCTGTTTCATCCGTATTTCCGAACTGAAATTTTATATCAAGGCTCTCATCTGTATCAGGTGTCAGATCAAAATGAAAATGCTTTTTCTCACCGTTTATGCTCAAAGTTTCATCAAGCGATCTCACATATTCACTGTTTTCCGCAGTCAGGACAAAATTTCTTCCGCTGCTTGATACTATATCAAAATCTATCCCATAGGTTTTGGATGCTTTGACCTTCAGATTTTCCACGCAGGCCATGATGCTGTATGGTTTGTCTCCGGGAGAATCAACTTTTACAGCGGTCCCGCTGTCCGAATTTGAAACAGAACCGTCTCCACCCTCCATAACATACGATTTCATGTACTTCTGTGAGGGTTCATCAGGAGTATATGCTTCACCGTTTTTCTGATAGACCCTTACATAATCGACCTCCATTTTTTTCGGACCGTTTGCAAATGTGGCCGGTTCTGCACCAACGCCGTCAATTCCGTCAAATGTGCCCCCGACAGCAAGATTCATTATCAGATAAAAATTCTGGTCAAACGGTGCAGGAAAAGCTCTTCCTGCCGAATTCCATTTGTTCTGTGTACTGTACAGGACATCGTCTATATACCATCTTATCTCTCCGGGTTCCCATTCTACCGAATAGTTGTGCCAGTTCTCCGTGGAATCGCCTCCGGAAAATGTATAATTCTCAGTCAGATATGTGTTTCCGGGCCAGGTATCACCGAAATGAATAGTACCACACACTTTTTCAGGAGTGCTTCCCCAGCCCTCCATGATATCAATTTCTCCTGATGCAGCCCACCTTCCGTAAACGGAATCCGTCGGAAGCATCCAGAGCGCAGGCCATAATGACTTTCCTGAATCCACTCGTGCCCTGATATCTACCTTTCCGTAGCACATGTCAAACTTGCCCTGAGTTATCAGCTTTGCAGATGTATAGTCATAGTTTCCCTGAACAGGATCGCTGTACTGCTCCTTTTTGGCATAGATCTTCAGCGTTCCGTCGCTGACCTCAGTATTTTTGTCAGTATAAAACTCCTGCTCATTGTTACCCCAGCCGTTGGTTTCATAGTTTCCTTTTTCATCAAGCTTCCAGTTTCCAATATCATAAGACCACTTTGTCATATCGAGAGAGCCTTTATCAAATTCATCAGCCCATGTAAGTACCCAGTTGTCACTGCTGTCAGCCGAAGCAGCCGGAGTAAACGTCAATGCTGTACTAATCATAAAGGAAACAGCAAGAGCTCCCGACAAAAATGCTTTCTTTTTCATAAAAATCTTTCCTTTCAGAAATTTTAAATTTCCATCGCTGCCTGTTCTGCCATTTTCAAAAATTTTTCTGTATTTTTTTCACGTTTAACTGAGCCGTAGCCTCTCGTCATTTCATCGAACACATAAAACTCTGCACTTCTGACGCGTCCTTTCAGGCGGTCACCTATCATGATCGTTTTCATTGCTTCAAGTTCTCTCTGCCTTATCTCATCCTTCATACAGCCGCCCATAGTCATCAGAAATACGGCCTTTTCCACAGTCTTCATCTTCGGTGCATCACCGTATGCATATCCGTATGTCAATACACGCTGAAACCATCCTTCGAGCATGGCCGGGGATGCAGTCCAGAAATCAGGATAAATAAATACTATCGCATCAGCTTCGCTGATCTTTCTCTGTTCATCAGCAACATCCTGCAAAACAGGCTTTGAAAGATCATAATATGCCTCCCTGAGATATTCTGTTTCTGAGATCACGGGATTGAATTTCATTTCATAAAGATCTGATACAACAAAGCTTTTGCCTGTTTTTTTAAGTCCGTTCAAAAATGCTTCCTTTACCATAAATGTAAAACTGTCACGACTTGGGTGAGCATAGACAATAAAAACATTTTTCATATTATTCCGTCTCCTTTTTTAATTGACAAATAAATCTACAGCTATTATTATTCTAACATAATTCATCCTTAACGTAAACATTTATTATCTATATTTTTATTTTACTGTACTTCCTGTCCTCTTTTTTAGAACGACCTGCCTTGACATACCTCAAAGAACTGCTGTATAATTAATAATATATTTAGTGAGAGGAGCTGTTCTTAAAAAATGAATTTTAACGAAGCGGCTGAATTCATATCAGAAGCCGAAGGATATGGAATCGTTCCGGGTCTTGACAGTATTGAAAGACTTTGCAGAGAGCTTTCAGACCCTCAGAAAAAACTTAATATCATTCATATTGCCGGAACAAACGGAAAAGGCTCGACCGGTGCTTTTATCGACAGCATTCTCAGAAAATCAGGCTATTCGACAGGACGATACATCTCTCCGGCGGTCATGGATCATCTCGAAATAATCAGACTAAACGGAAAAAACATCAGTCCTGAGGATTTCGGGCACTACATAGGAATAGTAAAGGATGCATGCATACGAATAACAGAAAAAGGCTTTCCGCATCCGACAGCTTTCGAAATAGAGACGGCTGCTGCTTTTTGCTTTTTTGCTGACAGCGACTGCGATGTAGTTCTTCTCGAAGCAGGAATGGGCGGAAAAGAAGATGCCACAAACATCATCGGATCAAGCATTTTGTCAGTTATAACCTCTATCAGCCTTGAACATACCAGGTTTCTCGGAAATACACTTGAAGAAATAGCAGAACAGAAAGCCGGAATAATCAAACACGGCGGAAATGTGGTCACTATTTCTCAAAACACAGCTGTGATCGATGTTCTGCGTGAAAAATGCACTCAGAAATCGGCATATCTCAAGATCGCAAAGATCTACAATATAACCGACTATCGTTTTGAAAACAACGTCCAGATCTTCTCATACAAGGACTTTAAAAATATAAAAATAAGCATGCTCGGAAAATTTCAGGTGGAAAATGCAGTTATAGCAATTGAAGCATGCAATATTCTGAAAAAAGAAGGATTTTCGATCTCAGTCGAAGATATTTACGACGGTCTTTTCAGTGCTTCATGGCAGGGCAGATTTCAGATCATCAAAAAAAGTGATCCTGTCTTCATAATAGACGGAGCTCACAACGAATCGGCCGCAGCCAGACTCAGGGAATCGATCGACATCTGCTTTTCAGACAGCAGGATCGTATATATCATGGGGATGTTCAAGGACAAAAACTATGATGCAGTGGTCAAGCTGACCGCCAAAAGAGCTGAAAAAATATTCACCATCACTCCTCCCGGAAAAAGAGGTCTCGAGGCAGAAATACTTGCCTCATCAATTAAAGCATATAACCCTAATGTCATTGCACTCGAAAGCGTCAAAGAGGCAGTGGAAAAAAGTCTTGCAGAACAATGTGACGTCGTTATAGCATTCGGTTCACTTTCATTTTTAAGCGAAATAAAACAAACTATAAACGGAGAAGACTCTAATGGCAGATAGATACACACAGATATTGTCAAACAAATTATATAAGGAAACGCTGAACGCGATAGTCTTGGCAGAAACTGACCGGCGTTTCTGCAAACACGGAACGGATCATCTTGTATCAACTGCAAGGATCGCATATATTCTCGCTTTAGAGAACAGACTTGATATTCCGAAAGATCTTATCTATGCAGCTGCATTTCTTCACGATCTCGGAAGACTTGCAAAATACCGCACCGGCGAATCTCATTCCAAAGCGGGTGCAAAACTTGCAGCAGTGATCCTTTCAGAATGCGGATATTCCGAAAAAGAAACAGAACTTATCTCAGAAGCGATCCTTTCACACGGACACGAATCTCCCGAACCTGAAAAATGCAGAACTCTCGGAGACGTTCTGCAGAAAGCAGACACCCTGTCGAGACTCTGCTTTGAGTGTGAAGCGTACAATGAATGCTACTGGGATATAAACAAAAAAAATCACACTGTGATCTATTAGAAAAGGTCTTGTAAAAATGCTTATCCAAAATAAAAATTTCACCGGTCATACCTTTATTATGGGAATACTAAACGTCACTCCCGATTCTTTCTCAGACGGAGGAAAATACAATACACTTGACAAAGCCGTAAAACACGCTGAAGAAATGATAAACGACGGCGCTGATGTGATCGACATAGGCGGAGAATCCACAAGACCCGGATTCACTCCCGTAACCTCGCAGGAAGAGATAGAACGCATATGCCCTGTAATAGAAAAAATCAAGCAGGAGTTCGATATTCCGGTATCTGCTGACACCTTCAAAGGAGAAACCGCAGAAGCCGCTGCAAAAGCCGGCGCCGACCTCATAAATGACATATGGGGCTTCAAATACGATGAAAAAACTGCAGAAACAGTTAAAAAATACAACTTGTCAGCATGTCTTATGCACAACAGAACAACGTCTGTATATTCAGATTTTATCAGTGATGTTTTAAATGACCTTCAGGAAAGCATAAGCATAGCAGACAGATACGGTATACCGCATGAGCGGCTTATAACCGATCCGGGTGTCGGATTTGCAAAAAGCTTCGAACAAAATCTTGAGATCATAAACAGGCTCGAAACTCTTGACAGGCTTGGACTCCCTGTTCTTCTCGGAACCTCAAGAAAATCCGTAATAGGACTTGCTCTCGGTCTTCCGTCTGACGAACGTCTCGAAGGAACTCTTGCCACAACAGTTCTGGCTGTTATGAAAAACTGCCTTTTTGTTCGTGTTCACGATGTAAAACAAAACAAGCGCGTCATCACCATGACAGAAAAAATATTAGGAAAGATCTGAAAATACAATGGACTCTATCACAATAAAAAATCTTGAAATCTTCTCAAACCACGGTGTTCTCAAAGAGGAAAATGTCCTCGGACAAAAATTTCTGATATCCTGTGAGATCAGACTCGATACCAGAGATGCCGGAAAAAGTGATGACATAGAGCAGTCTGTAAATTACGCTGACATATGCCACACCATCAAAGAAATAATGGAACAGAACACCTTCAGTCTTATCGAAAAGGCTGCCGAGACCATTTCAGAAAATATCCTTTTAAAATACGAAAAAATAAAAAGCATCAAAACAGAAGTCAAAAAGCCATGGGCTCCGATACTTCTCCCGCTCGAATATGTAAGCGTTTCTGTCGAAAGACAGTGGAACACCGTATATCTGTCACTTGGCTCAAACATGGATGACAGACAAAAAAATCTCGAGCTTGCTTTTTCAGAATTTGAAAAAAACAAACTGATACGAAATATAAAAATATCCGATATTATAGAAACAAAACCGGTAGGATATACTGAACAGGATGACTTTCTGAACTGCTGCGTTTGCTTTGAAACGCTGTATTCTCCTCATGAGCTGCTTGAGTTTACGATGGAAACTGAAAAGAAAGCAAAAAGAGAGCGTCTCATCCACTGGGGACCGAGAACACTCGACATAGATATAATACTCTTCGGACAGCTTGTTATCCACGACGACCGTCTGACCATTCCTCATATCGAAATGGCAAACAGAGAATTTGTTCTAAGCCCTCTGTGTCAGCTTGATCCATACGCTTTTAACCCGGCACTTAATAAAACAGCCTTCTGTATGCTGAATGAACTGAAAAACAAGGAAAAATAAAAACATGAATATTATAGCTTGCTGTGACATGAACTGCGGAATCGGATATAATAATGAACTGCTTTTCAATATTCCGCAGGATAAAAAATATTTTAAAAATCTGACCATGGACAAAACCATCGTTATGGGACGCAAAACCTTTGAATCTCTCCCTGTAAAACCTCTTCCCGGAAGAAATAATGTGGTACTGTCCGGAAAACCTTCATTTTCTCCTGAAGGCGTAACTGTTTTTCACAGTACCGACAATCTGTTTTCGTATCTCAGAAAAATAAATACTGATGATATTTTTATAATAGGCGGAGAAGAGATCTATTCAATGATGCTCCCATACTGTGAGACGGCCTTTATTACACAGGTCTACGAACAGAAAAAGGCCGATAAATTCATAATTGATTTTGAAAATTCAGATGAATGGGAACCGGTAGAAAGATCTGAAATTTTTGAACAAAAAGGACTGAAATTCAGATTTTCGAAATACAGACACACGACAGTCAAAAAAATATTTCTCTAAAAACAAAAAGACCGACCCCTTTCGCACATGCTTTGTAAGGCGAAAGGGGTCTTTTTTTATTTCAGAATCATATAAAGTCCTGCAAGGATCACGAGAAATACGACATTTACTGCTGTAAAACACAACAGGTATTTTTTCATGTCTGCATTTTCGGTTTTCGAATACTGTTTATACGAAATAAGGCTCGCAAGAGATGCAACCAGCGTTCCAAGTCCGCCTATATCTGTTCCCATAAGAAGATCGGCTGCGTTGTCTGTAAAGCCCGAAAGCATCATCGCCGCAGGAACGTTGCTTATGATCTGACTTGAAAGAACTCCTGCAAGAAACTCTCTTCCGTTTGTAAAACCGGAAATAAACGTGCTTATCGTCTCTATGTTTTTCATATTTCCGACGAACACAAAAAATGCACAGAATGTCAGCAGAAGAAAATAATCGACTTTAAAAAACAGCTTTCTGTCAGTTATCAGACATACGGCACAAACTATCGCAATACATACAGATGCATAAATAACTTTAAATACTGTCAGAACACATACAACAAACAAAATCCCGAAAATGACAAGATCCCTTTTACTTTTTATCTTCGCATCTCCGGCATCATCACATGTTATTCCCTCTTTTTTTATCAGAAGAAAAACCGAAATATTTATCATCAGAAGGCTGAGCAGCCCAAACGGAAGTGTTGCCGAAGCAAAATCACTCATTTTCATGTTAAAATGTGAATACAGATACAGATTCTGAGGATTTCCAAACGGAGTGATCATACTTCCGAGATTTGCAGCAACTGTTTCAAGAACAACAAGTCTTATAAGCTGATTTTTTCCGCTTTTCTTAAACAGTCCTGCAGAAAACGGGACCATCGTTATAAGTGCTACGTCATTTGTTATAAGCATTGCACTTAAAAAAGTAATATTTGTCAGCAGCAGAGATATCGTTCTGCTGTTATCTGACGAAGATAGTATTTTTGAGGATATCATGTCAAAGATCCCTGTTTTCATCAGCCCCGCAACAACTATCATAAGACAGAACAGTAAAATAAGAACATGAAAATCAAGATAATCAACATATGCCTTTGACGGAACGACGAAAAAACATGAAATAAGAGCCGCAAGTGCTGCTATCGAAAGTACCGGCTCCTTTTTAATAAAAGACAACATAAAAACATCTCCCGGTGTCACTGTGATAAAATCAAACCAGATTTTATTATATCACAGCATCACCGGGATTTCAATTACTATTTTTTCAATTTTAAAAGGCTCTTAACAGCACACAAGTTTATTTTCATCATCAAAACAAACTGTGCAGCCTTCTTCGATCTGCCTTTTGTAAAGCATATCATCATCCTGTCTGACAACGATCTGCTCTCCGTTTTTATCAGCAAGAACGACAGAAGCCTGAGGTGAGCAGCTGTCAGGAACACCCTCACAGCCAAAATCAGGATCATCTATTCTCAATACTTTATATTTTTCAGGACCCATACAGTATTTCATCATCCTTTTAAATCAGCCAAAACGTTATAGCCCTTCAGATTATCAACATTAGCAGCATATTCCGGTTTCTCATAAACCGGCTGTACAGCTCTGACCTCATAGATAAGACCCAGACCCGATTTATTTTTTACAGGAGCTCTTTTTTCATCCACCACTGCAGGAACTCCGCCGTTGAGTCTGATCAGCTTTTCTTCCATCGATAAAATATTCATTATGCCTATCTGCTGCTCAGGAGTCCAGTTCTCAGTACCCTGTCCGCTTTTAACAAGTTCCCTTTCGTTATTCCAGAATTCTCTGATGGTCTCACTGCGAAGCATCAGCATGATCTCATCATACAGATTTGAAGAAATTGAATCTTCCGGTTTATCCACCTGAGTATTTTTCAGATAGTTTACAAACTGATCTCTTTTCTGCGAATATTTTGAAAGCCTGTTTTTCCAGAACGATACGGCATCAGCATACTTTGCCGGCTTTATTCTTGTCAGATACACATAAAGCTCTCTCGGAGACATTCCCGGTATCATATTATCCCGTTCTATATACTTCGGGCGAACGTCTGATGAATAAGGAAGATGATCTCTCAGAAAAGCTTCTATCCATGTAAGAACACAGCCGAAGTCATAAATATCCTGAGCATTGCCGTTTCTTAACCGGACAAACTTTCCGGTTTTCTTTGATATGCACAGATATTCACCGTCTCCTATCAAAGTACCTGTTACTATAAGATGTTCGGGTACAACGTTTTTATAAAAGCCCTCCTCATCAGGTCTGAACGTTCTGAGCGTACCGCCGAAAATATCTGCCGTTCCGAACGACTGAAGCCAGACTTTATAAGCCATCGGAAACCTGATACCGAGTCTGCGTTCTGTATCTTCTATTTCCTTTTGCTTCATAGGCTCGCCGAAAACAGTAGCACTTTCATTCTGAAGCACAGCACAGCTGTTTTTTATATGAACTATCTGTTCCGTGTATACACCGATACTTTTCGGAACATAATAGTATGAAATCAAAGCTTCTTTTTTTTCTTCGGGTTTCTCGTTTACCTGCGGCTGAGCTGCAACATCGGGAACATTGAGCTGCAGAGGCTCTTTTTTTATATATTTACATATCATTTCGAGAATATCACCGAACGAATCGAGAACTGTATTTTTTCCCTGAACAAAGTACGAATATGCGCCTTTTTTATTTATGGCAAAAACTACATTTTTCGCAGTTATCTCTCCAATAACAAAATATCCGACAGGGAGACCGAAAACCTTGTTTATTGTTATATCAGGCACATACAATCTGACTTCATTGTTAATGGCTGACAATTTTGAAGAAAACCTCAGCCACTCTTTGTAATCGTCCTTTAAAAATATATTGTAGTTCATTTCAAGGTCAATAATATCTTCTTCAGTAACAGGAGGAAAAATACTTATATCCAATTTCTGCTCAAAAAAAGATCTCAGTTCATCGATTTTCAAATCTGTATACTGCTTTGCTTCCTGTTTAGTCATTCAATATTCTCCTTAAATAAATCAGAACCTGCTTAATTGGTATTTTTCCTTTCGAATGTTCAATGCAGATATTATTTTCTGTCTGAATTTTTTACTATCTCAAGATACTCATTTTCAGGAACAGGTTTGGAATATAAATAACCCTGAAAATATTCACAGCCTATACTCGAAAGGAAATCAGCCTGATTTTCAGTTTCAACGCCCTCGGCGATTATCGGAAGCTCAAGCTCCGATGCCATACGGGCAATATAACTCAAAATAATTCTGCCTTTTTCGTCTGAACCTTCACCTGACAAAAATTTCATATCAAGCTTCAGTATGTCAAAATCAATTTCCTTGAGAATGTTCAGCGAAGAATATCCGCTTCCGAAATCGTCCATTTCAACGATGTACCCGCATCTGTGAAGCTTGCCGATAACATCATTTACAGCCTGACTGCTTCCTACAATGGCTGACTCCGTGATCTCGATTCTGAGATATTCGGAAGGAACGTCATATTTTTTTCTTATCTCTTCAAGAGTGTTTACATATTCAGGATTGAAAATATCAAGACGTGAGAAGTTTGTTGAGACCGGTACTACCTTAAGTCCCATGTCAAGACATTTTCTTATGAACATGCATGCATTCTCAAATACATAATAGTCAAGAGTTGTGATAAATCCGTTTTTCTCAAAAATAGGAATAAAAACTCCCGGTGATACCAGACCTTTTTCCTTATGTCCCCATCTTACAAGTGCTTCTGCACCTGTCAGTTCCCTTGCAAGATGATTAAACTGAGGCTGATAATAAACGAGAAACTGTTTTTCGGTTATGGCTGATGCCATGGCTCCGACTATTTCCTGTTCACCAAGCATGTCACTTCTGAGTGATTCGTCATATATACAATACTTCTGTGAATAGCTTCCCTTTATAGCTGAAAGCGCAAGAGCTGCCCTGTCAATCATTGAATTTGCAGGAAGCTTTTCGTTTGTAGTAACATAAATACCTGCGTTACAGGTCACCTTGAATGAAAGGTCATACGCACCTATTCTGTCAAAAAGCGTATCTATGATCTCTATAAGCTCCATTCCGCACGCTTTGACAAATATTCCGAATCTGTCTGAGCCTATTCTGCTGACGATCCCCTTGTCACCTACACATCTGTTGATGATGTCGGAAACGTAAACCAGCAGCTTGTCGCCCTCATTTCTTCCGAACATGTCATTAACGGCCTTGAACTTGATTATATCAAGGAAAATAAGTGAATATTCTCCGCATTCACTGTTTTCCCGTTCCTTTTTCATTACTGAATCCACTTCACTGCAAAAAGCAGCACGATTCAGCATACCTGTCAGCTCATCGTATTCGGTAAGCTGAATAAGCCTCTGATTTTCATTTACCTCATCCTGAATATCGATAAATGAAATACATATCTTATAATGAGGCTTAGGACAAACAAATGACACACGATACCAGTGTTCCACATTTTCCTTGTCCTTTAAGAGATATTCAGCCTGAACAATCGATGGTTCATCAGACTTTGATATCTCGTCTATTTTCTTTCTCAGCTGAAGAATAGTTCTTTCATCAGCATCGTTGTATTCACTTAAATTATCAAAAAAAGATCTTTCCAGTTCATATTGTGAATACTTTTCCTTGAAATTTTCACTGTATTCAAAGGTATTAGTTTCAATATCGTACATTAAAAAATAATATGAGTACAGATATCTTACCGTTCTGCCCTCAAGACTTGCGTGAACGCTGTCTGAATAAGTAACAGCATCTGAAGGATCATTATCCTGTTCACCGTAAAACACATAACAGTTTCCGCCGCGTTTTTTTGCAGCAAACATGGCTTCATCTGCCTTGAGGAACAACTCATCAAATGATTTTCCATGTTCAGGACTGAAAACTATTCCGAGACTCGCTGAAACAAGCATACCGTCAAACAGTGCATGACGTGCAAGAATACACATGTGCTTGGCAATTCGCTCAACCGATTCTCTGCTTGATGCATTTCTCAGCCCGATAAAAAACTCATCGCCGCCTATACGACCGATTATATCGTTCTTTCTCAGTCCCTGTCTTAATTTGTTTACGACCTCGACAAGCATGCTGTCACACCATGCATGCCCGTTTTTCTCATTCAGTTTTCTGAATCCGTCAATATCCATCAAAATAAAAACGTTGTTTTCATTATCAGAAGCCATTTCTTCAACGGCCTTTTTGATGGCATCTCTGTTCAGCGCACCGGTAAGAGAATCCTTGTCGTTTTCAATACATACGATCTCCGTACCTGCTTTTTCCTCATCGATATTAAGAAAAAGCATCTCAGCATATTTTCCTGAACCAAACTTGACAGGCATACACAAAAGATGTATCCACTCAGTCTTACCGTCAGCCTCAAAAGAAAAATCTATACCGCATGAGTTGTCACTGATAACATTGTCGCCATTAAGGACATTGAGGACATACTCTTTTATCCGTGGTTTGCAAAGTGCTTCGAAAACCGGACCACGTTTTTCTGAAGAAATAAGTTCCGAAAACTTCTCCGTAACTGTACAGCTGAAGTTCTCAAGCAGCTTTCCGCTTGTATGAATAAGACAGTCTGTATCCAGATTATATTCGCATAAAGTATAATATTTGTCCTGATGAAGATTGACTTTGCTGTGTTCATGTTCTGAACTTAAATTATCCATTACTGAATCCATCTTCAAATCCCCCATAGAAAATGTCACTATTTAAAACCAAAAAGATTTTACCCCAAGTTACTATTATTTACTATTATATCATATTTGAATAAAAAAATCAATGACATTAAATACAAATTGTGCAATTTATAATTATTATTTCTACTGAAGAAAAATAAAAAAAAGTCCGGACAAAAAAATGTTCGGACTTTTTATTGGCTCCCCCAGCTGGACTCGAACCAGCGACACCTTGATTAACAGTCAAGTGCTACTACCGACTGAGCTATGGA
>JAZUJY010000192.1:0-32441 GCA_045643005.1 Oscillospiraceae bacterium
CTTCATAATCCATGATTATAAGCTCCTTTCACCGCGATGTATTACATACTATGTAATACATTATACCATAAAAATAATCAAATTTCAATAGGTTTCCGAAATTTGGTGGTTTTTCTTTTGAAATTGATGCGTTTATCCTAACTATACTACAAGTTTACTTGACTTCAATAAGTATGAATGCTATAATAAAATCAATGGGTCAATATCCCATTATTTTCAATTAACGAAATTAATAAAAGAAAGGGTGAAAACAATGAGCACTATTATGAACAGCATTATGTCTTCGAACGCAAGCATTAATAATATTAAATACCAGCCGTCAGCTATAATTATTATTGATCAGGCGACAGTCTGGTCTTTGCTGCACACAGGACATAAATGTATTTGTTCAGTTGCCTTTAAAGAGTAATCGGAGATAGTGCTGAATTGTAAATCATCTTCTTATGGAACAAAACCGTCTGTGTGCAGGATAAAACTCACACAGGCGTTTTTTTATTATTCTGTCAGAAAGGTGGTTTTTTTATGTCTTTATTATCTCCGACGATCAATATGACTGCAACGGGAGCCAACATAAGATCTTTGATAAAAAATAAAGGACTTAAAGTGACAGACGTACAACATATATTCGGCTTCAACACACCTCAGGCTATATTCAAATGGATGAGAGGCGACGCTATGCCGTCTATCGACAATATGGTGATCCTGTCACACCTGCTGGGCGTGACAATAGATCAGATAATCATAACAAATTAACAGTATAAAAAAATAATAAAGAAGGAAATGATAATAATGAGCAGAAAATTAGCAAGTATACAAAGAATATTTAAGACCGAGCCGATCGAAGACGCTGACAGAATAGAACTGGCATATGTACTCGGATGGCAGTGCGTTGTAAACAAAGGACAGTTTAAACCTATGGACACGGCTGTATATTTTGAAATAGACAGCTTCCTTCCGATACGTCCCGAGTATGAATTTCTCAGAGGATCAAGTTACAGAAATACTGATATCATGGGTGAAGGCTTTCGGCTGAAAACACAGAAATTCCGCGGAAAGGTATCTCAGGGGCTGCTGCTTCCTTTAAGTCAGTTCCCGGAGCTGTCAGCTGACATGGAGCCGGGTACAGATGTTACTGATATACTTGGTGTGCGCAAATGGGAAGTTGAGGAACGTTCCACCTCAGACGGAACAGTTATAGGTGATCTTCCGGGAAGCATTCCGCACACTGATGAGACAAGAGTGCAGGCTGATCCTGAGATCATAAAGGAATTTGCAGGACTTGAATACTACATAAGTACAAAAATGGACGGAAGCTCCCACTCTGTCAGCACAGATGAAAACGGATTTCATGTTACAGGCCATAACTATGAATACAAAGATGACGGAAACAGCGACTTTTACAATCTTGTAAACGAACGCGGATTCAGGGAAAAAATTGAAAAATTCAAAGCAAAGGAAGGACTTGCTTCTCTTACGATACAGGGCGAACTCTGCGGACCGGGAATCCAGCAAAACCGGCTGAAGCTCCAAAAAACCGAATGGTATGTATTTACTGTAATGGAAAACGGCGAACGTGTTGGTCTTGAAAGAATGCTTGAAGTGTGTAAGGAGCTGGAACTTACGACTGTTCCGATCGAAGAGGTCGATACCGATCTTATATCAAAATATCCTGCAGTCGAGGCTTTGCTTGAACGATCAGACGGAAGCTATCCTAACGGAGGCAAAAAAGAAGGAATCGTAATACGTCCGACCAAACCGGTATTCAGCAGCCGTATCAGTGCTGAATTAAGTATGAAGGTGGTAAACAATAAATATCTTCTGAAAAACGATAACTGAAAACATATATGAAAATCATGGATTCTCACATTTGTGGGGATCCATGATTTTTTAATCAGAAGAACAAAAAATCATGTGTTAAAATCCGTTGCGAAGCATAACGTAATATCTTTTTTCTGTTCATCGACTGTTTTAAAAATTGGATCCGGTGAAAACAAGTATTTTACCGTCGCTGCCGCGAATTACTACATTGGTCCCGTATAACCCGGATCAAACTGTCCGCCAGGCAGTTCTTTCCCTTCTGTATCTTCGAGTCAAGTCATGCTTGTGAAATGGATGAGGACAAATTTGATATCCGGGTTTCATTGTTCAATACAGATACAAAAAGGATATACAAAGGATACAGTGTTCTGATATAATATAATTACAGTTAAAGAAAAAACAGTTAAAGGAGGTAAAAATTACGGATACGATTATTTTGGTTGAGGATGATGAACAGATACGTGAAGTCATAACCGATTATTTCAATAAAAAGAGTGAAGGAAAATTTGAAATAATTACTGCACCAGACGGTGCAGAAGGACTTGAACTTATCGAAACAAAGGATTCTGATCTGGTTATTCTTGATATTATGCTCCCTGAAATTGACGGCTTTACCCTGTGCCGTGAACTTCGAAAAAGGAGCGACTGCCCTCTTCTGTTTCTGACTGCCCGAGGACGTGAGGAAGACATACTTTACGGCTACGAGCTTGGATGTGACGATTATATCGTGAAGCCGTTTTCTCTGCCTGAACTTTATGCCAAAGTAAATGCACTTCTGAGGCGTTCAAAAGGCAAAGACAGAAACAGGGAACTTAAATGCGGCGATATAATAATGAGACCGTCAGAATATTCTGTTTTGGCAGAAGGTAAGGATATTCAGCTGCCGCCAAAGGAATATGCGCTGCTTAAATATTTTCTGGAGCATAAAAATTCTGTGATAAACAGAGATACGCTTCTTGATAAAATATGGGGAGATGATTTCTTTGGTACAGACAGGGTCGTTGACAATCATGTCAAAAAGCTCAGAAAAGCACTCGGAAAATGTGGGAAATGCATCCATACTGTGATCTCACAGGGATATATTATGAAGGAACAGGTGATGAAAAATGAAAAAGAGACCTAAAAAGAAAAAAATACTGAAAAAACGTAATTTCTGGAATTATTACTGGCGTTTGCTTGTGATATGCATACCGGTTATCATTTCCGTTATGGCAGGTACAGTCCATACGCTTTTAGAAAAGCGAGAACTCTTTTTTCCGATTGATATTAAGTTATATGATCTGACTGTACTGCCGGGTTCAAAGTTTTTTCTGAGTGAATATGTGACGAATGAATACACCCTGCCCTATTATACTTACAGTATGATCTCAGGTACAGATTCAGATCTTTTCACTCTGGATAAACAAATGTATCAGAATCTAAACTTTGATTTGTGCTGTATGGCAGAAGACAAAGCAAAAGAATTCTATCATGATCCGGTATTTGTTCTGGTTGTCGACGAGTGGAAATATGATGCTCAGGACCAGAGATATTATCTTAAGAAAGGATTTTATGAGACTTCTGAACGTCACAAATATGTAGACTGCAGAGGATATAACGAAAAAATAAATATTATGGAATGTATAACGGAAATTCCGGATGAATGGACTGAAAAATACGATATTCATGGCTGCGAAAGGAATCGTAATAACCAGAAACATGACCGCTTTGAAGATTATTTCTATGAAAGCTGTTTTGTGAAAGCGGAAGAAATATATGTAAAAGATGGTGTCTGCAGACTGGGTAAATACAAGCTTGTTTCCTATGATACCCCGGGACCTCATATAATTGCTTACGAAGATGATACGCCTGAAAATATTGAAGAATATGAGCATATTGAAGCGGATTTCTATTTTTATGAACAGGGAACAGATCCTGATAATGAAATACTGAAGGAACTTAAAGCTTATACAGACGGGAATGATGATGCGATATCATCGTTTTTTCAATATAATTCCAAGTATCGCTTAGTAAATTCAGGAAGTTTAAAAATGCCTTCCGCTGAACGTCAGCCGACTGTTTGTAAAAATCTGACATCTGATAATAATAATCAGTCCATGCATAAATATGAGATATCACTTTATGCAACATATGATCATGAAGGAGAATCAATATTCAGTCAAACTGATTTATACACAAAATTTATACTTCTGCCGATACTTATTGACTGGATAATTACACTTGCGATATTCAATGCTGTGCTTTCAGGAATTTTTAGTCATCGCTATTTACGAAATTACCGTGAGCAGCAGAAAACACAATACCGCAGAACTTTGACAAATACGCTTGCACATGACTTAAAATCACCTCTTACAGCAGCACAGGGATATGCTGAAAACCTGCTTGAAAACACAAATCCGGAAAAAAAGCAGTACTACACAGAGCGAATCGTCGAAAATATCAGTTATACAAATCAACTGATCCAGGATGTTCTGGAACTTGCAAAAATCGAAGAAAATGATGATGAACCTGATCTCGAAAAATCAGATATAGCCCAAATACTGCGTGAAACATTGGAAAGCTTCGCTGAAGAATTTGATAAGCGAAAAATAAGTCTTGAACTTGATGAAAAATCATTTGTTTATAAAGTAAATGGCGCTATGTTCAGGCGAATAGCAGTTAATCTGACGAACAACATTGTGAAGTATACTTCAGACGGCGGAAAGATCTGTATGATAATAAATGACAAGAGCCTTGTCCTGAAAAACACTTATGACGGCACTCTTAAATTAAGCGGCGACGAGCTGATGCAGCCGTTTGTAAAAGGAGATATGAGCCGCAGCAGCAGAAAAGGCAGCGGTATTGGTCTTTCCATAGTAAAACAGCTGGCTGACAGTCAGAAAATAAAACTGGAGATCTCCTCTTCTGACGGAGAATTCAGCGTAAAATTTATCAGCAATACCAAAAATAAGTGATGAAAAAAAGAGAACTTTTTCTCAGAAAAATGAGAGAAAGTTCTTTTTTTGAGATAAAAAAATGACAGGACAGATTTCTTGATATTAAATTTCAAAATTAAGGAGTAATATCAGAGCATGGAAGCTTAAGTTCTCTGCGAATTATTACTAAGCAAAACAACGGCATTAAGAATTCGCCGGAATTTTTATTGAAAATCAGTCTTATTACTGTAATTAAATTATACGTAAAGAATATTTGAGCAACATTCAGGCGATTTTTTTGTTAATATCGCTCGAAAATTACCATTTTTTAATTACTATTTTGTAATGACACCTATCAATAATGATAGTGTACAAATTTTTTAAATATGCTATAATTATATTATGACAGATACAATTTTTAAATTTCATCTTTTTACATGACCACATCAAAATAATTCCCGAAGACTCGCATGACCAGAAACAGGAAGATCTTTGCTGTGTACTTTGTGAACACAGCATCGCTGCAAAGTTATTTTTTAACCGGTGATAGGAAGGTGATAAAATATGAAAGAACAATACACAAAAGCAGAGCTTGAAATTATTGATTTTGAAGCTGAAGACATCATAACAGCAAGCGGAATTGTGCTTGAAGACGACGAAACTGAATTAATTAAATAATTACTTATCCTTCTGCATCCGGAAAAAGCTGCAGAAGGATTTTTTTCAGCACAAATAACTCACTGAACCTCATTTATCTGCGTATATTCAGAGCATCAGTCCTCCCCTGAAAAACCTTTCCACCGCCCCAAAACTTTAATCTCACTTCAGTATTGAAAAAACAATAATTCTATGTTATAATTAAAAAGTCTAATAAATAACAAATTATAATTCCGGAGAATTTATTAAAATGTACAAATTAAACATTGTCCTTGTTGAACCACAGATCCCGCAAAACACAGGAAATATCGCACGCACCTGTGCAGTAACCGGAGCAGCTCTTCATCTGATAGAACCAATGGGCTTTACCGTAACTGATAAAAATCTCAAACGTGCCGGACTTGATTACTGGGATAAACTTGATATCTCATATTATCCGAACATTGAAGACTTTTTTTCAAAAAATCCGGGAAACTATTTTTTCTTCACTACAAAAGGGAAAAACATCCACAGTGATGCGGTTTACCCCGATGACAACGTCTATCTGATCTTTGGAAGAGAAGACGCAGGACTTGATGAAAAGCTTCTTCACGACAATTATGACAAATGCGTCAGAATACCTATGCGAAACACTCTCAGATGTCTAAACCTTTCAAATTCTGCTGCAATTGCAGCTTATGAAGTACTCAGACAATGGGGATATCCTGATATGAGCTACGAAGGACACCTTACAAAATACTGATCAAAAAAGGAGAATTTTTTATGGGGAAAATTAAAATATTTACTGACTCTGCATCTGACATTGATATTAAAACAGCCGAAAAATATAACATTGACATAAAAGGATTCAATATTCTTATTGATGAAAAAACCTATATAGAAGGACAGGATATATCTGCGGTAGAATTTTACGAAAAGCTCAAAAATTCAACTGACTTTCCAAAAACATCACAGCTTACATTTCTTCAATTTGTGGAATTTTACGCAGATTATTATAAACAGGGATATACTGATGTAATATACGTATCGATCACTTCTACCGGCTCGGCCACATACAACAACGCCTGTGTTGCCATCGACAGTTTCTTTGAGGAATATCCGGATGCCAAAGGAAAATTCAACATTCATGTAATAGACTCAAAAGCATATTCGGGATGCTACGGCTACCCTGTTATCACAGCTGCATCAAAGATCCAGAAGGGTGCTGACATTTCAGACGTTCTTGCATTTATTAACGACTGGATATCATGTGTTGAAGTATTTTTCATTCCATACACACTCGAATACATAAAAAAATCAGGAAGACTTTCATCTGCCGCTGCTTTCGTAGGTGAACTGCTCGGTCTTAAACCTGTTATCAGCATAATCGACGGAATATCAGAAAATGCAGAAAAAGTACGCGGTGAAAAATCGATCATTCCTAAGCTTATTTCAATTGCCCAAAACAGAATGATACCAAAAACTCCTTACATACTCCTCAGAGGAAGCCTTGATGAAGAAGCAAAAGCCTTTGAAAAAGAACTTATCCGTGAGATGGGATATCCTCCGGAATATATCTGCTATGTGGGTGCAACAATTTCATGCCACGTAGGATCCAAACTCCTCGGAATCATTTACAAAGGAGAAAAAAGAAGATAATTTATTAAAAAAGTACAGTAATTATGTAATTGCTGTACTTTTCTTTAAAAGGAGACATTGTTTAATGCTCAAAAATAAAAAATCCGTTTTATTGATATTAACAATCATTACAGAACTGATCGTTTTTCTGTTTATCACAAAAGACAGTGTTCTTACCGTTCATGATGACATCATTACCTATCTGCAGGTTCAGCGCGGTGATCTTTGGAACACTGCTCTGTCTGACGCAAAGCACGGCAGAATATGTCACATTCCGCTTACTTACCTGCTGTACATTCCATATTTTGCAGGATTTCCAATAGTAGTCAGACTTTTTTCATGTCTGGCATTTGGTTTTGATCTTTCTGCTGTTTTTCTTTTGTTCAAAAAACTTATGAATAAGGATTTTGCTTATCTGACTGTTATCGGAACAATTGCATTTGCCTGCATATCAAATCAGCACAATCTTTTCGCTGCTTATATTTTAGGACACCAGATACCTGTCGGGCTTGCAATATACTCGATGTATTTTCTTATTCGGTATTATGATGAAAACAGATCCCGTTATCTTATTTTCAGCAGCATATTTTTTATTTTCTCATGCTGTTTATACGAAGCCTCCTGTGCCTATATCATTATGCTTATTATGATCTGCGTATCACATACTGCAAAAGACAAAAAAATAAAATTCAAAGCCATACTTAAAGATATGCGTTTTCATATCACAGGACTTTTAATTTTCTTCTGTATCTACTTCGGATGGAGAATGATATATCCGTCTGACTATGACGGCTCAAAGCTTTGGTTTGGAAATATTCCGTTAAGTCTTCTTGCAATGATCAAATATTCTTTCGGTATGTTTCCATGTCTGCCCGCTGCTGCACTGATCATCAAAAAATACATTTCGATAAATGAGATAATATCCGTGCTCTCCCCTGTCGTATTAATTATTCCGTTACTGTCAGCAGCTGCATTTTACTATCTGTTTCCAAAAACAGAAACTCCTCCAAAAAAATTCATAACCATATTTTTCTGTGTTTCAGGCATAATCCTTCCCAACACTGTCATTAGTTTTACTGAAAAATATGCATCATGGGCCAAAACAGGCAGCTATTCGTATGTAACATCATTTTACAGTTACTTTTTCCTTATCCCGATACTTTTTATATTATTGAAAATGATTTTCAGTAAACCTTTAAATAAACCTATGCTTGTTCTTCTCTCATCATTTGTATTTATAATATCGCTTACTGCTGAAATATCCAACACTGCATGGAACAGAATATTTGAAAAGAAACTTTTAAAATATGAAGCTTTTGAACTGGCAGTAAAAAATGATTACTTTGATGATATTCCTGACAATGCGATAGTATATATCCCGGACTTCTACGGGATCCACGGTGATATGGACACCACAGAAACATTTGCACATATTTTTTCATCCTCTGAATTTGATTTTGAAAACGATGTTTCACAGCTTGATTTCTCACGTCCTGTTTTCTGTATGAGATATGATCCTGACACCTCCTCTGTCCTGATAGGCAGGATAAACAGTGATTACTGTTCAGACTCGGTTTTTGTTATCGGAGAAGCCGACGAACCAAAAGAGAAAAATTTTAACATGATGACTGCATTTGAATGCAATATATCACAATAGTATAATCGAGCAGAAGGCTAACCATTATTTGACTAGCCGACCTCTCACACCGCCGAGCGCACTAAAAAAAGGACACCTCAGAGAAAAATGAGATGTCCTTTTTTATTATTGAATTTTTATCAAAGCTTTTTCATCATCGCAAAGTTTGACATTATTTTCTTTGTTCCAACTTCATCAAAAGATATTTCAAGAAGGGCATCATTTCCCATCGGCTGAACTGATATTATCATTCCGTCACCGAATTTCTCATGATGTATCTTGTCACCGATATTATATTTTTCAGCGTTCTTTCCTGATTTCAGAAGCTCCGGCTTGTGATTTTTTCTGGCAGCCAGCTGCTGCTGGAATGACAGTACATTTTCAGCCGGACGAGTCTTGGACTTTGCACTTGCAGGAACGATCGTTGAAAGTCTGTCCTCTTTCAGAACAACATTAGGATCAAGCTCCTTCAAAAATCTTGATTTTGAATTTTTGGTAGTCGTACCAAAGATCATTCTCTGTGAAGCATGGATCATTCGAAGCTTTTTCTTTGCTCTGGTAATGGCAACATAAGCAAGTCTTCGTTCCTCTTCCATGTCTGATTCGTTGTATATGCTTCTTGAACTTGGGAAAATACCATCCTCCATACCGATAACATATACATTTTCAAACTCAAGACCCTTTGCTGAATGAACAGTCATCAGAGTTACACAGTCCTCTGTATCATCCATTCTGTCAAGATCGGTATAAAGGGAAATTTCTGCAAGGAATCCGTCAAGAGTCGGATCTTCGTTGTTTCTCTGATATTCAACCATGGTTGACTTAAGTTCTTCTATATTTTCCAGTCTTGACTGCCCTTCATTTCCCTGGAGCTTAAGATAATCTCTGTAGCCTGTTTTGTCAAGAACTTCGTCAAGGAGAGAATCAAGCGGAACAGTATCAGCAAGCTGGGTAAGCTCGCCAAATATTCCTGCAAGGCTCTTTAAACCGTTTGCTTTCTTTGAAAGTGAAGGATATGATTCAGCCTCGCGCATAACCTCGATCGGTGAAGTTACATTTGCAACACATATCTCATCAATACTTTTGATCGTAGCCTCTCCGATACCTCTTTTAGGCTCATTTACAATTCTCTTGAATCGAAGGATATCATACTGGTTGTTTATAACACTTAAATATGAAATAATGTCTTTTATTTCTTTTCTGTCATAGAAACGCATTCCGCCGTATACTTTATACGGAATATTGTTCTGGACAAATGCTCTTTCAATAAAGTTTGACTGTGCATTCATTCTGTACAGAACTGCGTTGTCCTTAAACTTTCCTCCGGATTTTTTATCTGCCATTATCGCACTTGAGACATATCTTGCCTCATCGTTTTCATCAGATGCCTTGTATATATATACCTTGCAGCCCTCATCAGAATCACACCAGAGAGTCTTGGTTTTTCTGCCTTTGTTGTTTTTGATAACAGAGTTTGCAGCATTCAGGATATTCTGGGTCGAACGATAATTCTGTTCAAGTCTTATAGTCCTGCAGCCTTCAAACTGATCTTCAAAGCTAAGAATATTTTCAATCGTAGCTCCTCTGAATTTGTAAATACTCTGGTCATCATCACCTACAACACAGATGTTGTGATATTTTGATGAAAGAAGACTAACCAGTCTGAACTGGGCATGGTTTGTATCCTGATACTCATCGACCATGATATATCTGTATTTGTCCTGATATTTTTCAAGTATCTCAGGATAGTCCTCAAACAGTTCAACAGTAAGTGATATAATATCATCAAAATCGAGAGCATTTGCAGCTAAAAGTCGCTTCTGGTATTCTGTGTATATTTTTGAAATCGAAGCTTTTTTAAAATCGCCTTCGATGGTCTTTTTATAATTCTCCGGAGAAACAAGCGAATCCTTTGCTGCGCTTATTTCATATATTACAGCCTTTGAGCTTATTGACTTGTCCTGTATTCCGAGATCAGTCATGCAGCTTTTTATGAGTCTCTGACTCTCATCTGCATCATAAATGGTAAAATTGCTGTTATAACCGAGATTTTCGATTTCTCTTCTGAGTATCATCGTACAGATCGAATGAAATGTACATGCTCTGACATTCAGTCCGTCTTCTCCGAGCATGCTTTCCAGTCTGTTTTTCAGTTCATTCGCAGCTTTATTTGTAAATGTTATAGCAAGAATATTCCATGGTTTAACAGGTGATACAGCTACTATATCACGAAGTCTTTCAACATCATCAGTTTTACCGTCAACATAGTCACTTAAAAACTGAATATCATCCTCTGCAGCTTCAGCAACAGCTTCATCATTGAATGCGTTTCCGAAAAAAATCATATTTGCTATCCTGTTAATAATAACAGTTGTCTTTCCGCTTCCTGCACCCGCAAGGATCAGCTGCGGTCCGTTCACTGCAAACACTGCATCCTTCTGAGGATCATTCATCCTGCAAAAATATTTTTTCATAGCTTCTTTTCGCAACTCAATAAAACTCTCTGCCATACTAAAACTCCCATCAAATTTTAAACCTAGTCTTGTAACAATTTTCAGGACACGGCTATTCAATTATTTACCTTAAACTAACTATTAATTCTATATATTTATTATAACATAGTTTTTTTTTCAGATAAAGGGAAATTTCTCTTTTTTTGGGATAATACCTTTTTTCTGTATAAATTTATTAATACTTTATACTTAATAGATGTTTTTTTATGACTTTATTCTATGTGGTTACTGATATACATTACTCATAATCACTTTGCATATACCAAAAACCATCACACTCTTTACTTTTACATTTTAATGTGCTAAAATATAAATAAAAAGAACTATTGAAAGTCAGGTGATGATTTTGAACAGCAAAATAAAAGATAAAAACACCGATGGCCTTTTTGAAGCTATCCTTTCACTTGAAACCATCGATGAATGTTATAAATTCTTTGAGGATCTCTGCACTGTTCTTGAGATCAAATCTCTTTCCCAGCGTCTTCAGGTCGCAAAAATGCTCAGCGAACATCATGTTTACAACGATATTGTAAATGAGACCGGTGCAAGTACTGCAACGATCAGCAGAGTAAACCGTTCTCTCAATTACGGATGCGACGGATACGAAATTGTATTCAACAGACTAAAGGAAAAAGAAAAAACAGAAAAAGAGAATAACGCAAATGAGTAATTATTCTGATTTCAGTTTTTATTACGACGGACTTACAAAAAACGTTGAATATGAAAAAAGAGCAGGATTTTTTGACATGCTTATCAAAAAGCACTGCACATCAGGCGGAAGATACATTGTTGATCTTGCATGCGGGACAGGCAGTCTGTCAGAAGAAATGTGCAAACTCGGATACGATGTTTCCGGCATCGATATTTCAGAAGAAATGCTCAACATAGCACTCGACAAAAAATATGACAGTGGTCTGGATATTCAGTACATCTGTCAGGACATGACCGAATTTGAGCTGTACGGAAATGCCGATGTTATTATTTGTGCACTGGACAGTATAAATCATCTTCCTTCAAAAGAAGATATCGAAAAAACTATAAACAGAGCTTTTCTGTTTACTGAACCGGGCGGACTGTTTATATTTGATGCAAATACAGTCCATAAACACAAAAACGTTCTTTCTGACAATTGTTTTATCTATGAGAACGACCAGGTCTTCTGTGCATGGCAAAACAGCTATTTTACGGAAAACAACAGAGTGGATATCACTCTTGATTTTTTTGAAAAATCAGAAAAAGGTCATTATGCAAGGTATACAGACAATTTTTCCGAAATAACATTTGAAACTGAATGCTTTGAAAAAATGATCTCCGATGCAGGCTTCGAGCTTGTTGAAAAATATGATGACGATATGAGTTCACCTGCTTTTCATGAAAGCGAACGAATATTTTTTGTCTGCAAAAAAAATTAATAAAAAATTAATGAGGTTACACGCATGGGAATAATCACAAGAGCAATTACAAAAGATGCATCAGCTGTTGTTTCTGTTATCGATTCAACAGATATCGCAAATAAAATAAAAGAAATACACAACACAACTCCTGCAATGACAGCTGCACTCGGCAGCTTCTGCACCATGACATCCATCATGGGATATCTTTTAAAAAATCAAAATGACAGTGTTACAGTAAGAATTGAAGGTGACGGACCTGCAGGTGCAATGATCGCTGCTGCAGAATATACCGGAAATGTCAGATGCTATGCAGTAAATGCAGAAGCTGACATGCCTGTAAAGGAAGACAAAACACAGGACATAGAAAAGACCATAGGAAACAATGTTAAGATGACCGTTATGAAATATCTCGGTCCTTCAAACTCAAATGCACAGAGTACAACAGAGTTTCCGAACGGAGAACTGAGCGGACTTTTTGAAGAGTACTTCACACAAAGCGACCAGAATCCCGCAAAATGCCATGTAGATATCATACTCGACGAAGATGGCACCGTCAAAGCCGCAGGTGCATATCTTATTCAGTTTCTTCCTTTTGTCGAAGATGAAGTCAAGGAAAAAATACTGAACAATTCTACAGTCATAAAATCAGTTGCAGAAGAGCTTTTAAACGGAAAGATCCCGGACGAGATCGCACTCTCTCTTTTAAGCGGAAAAACATCCCCTTCTGAACCTAAAAAAGAAAAGAAAATAAAGCTACCTGCAGTAAAGATAGAAGAGAAAACAGATGAAGACGAGCTTGATCCGAACATTCTTGACAGCGGAAATGTTATCTATGAATGTACATGCAGCCAGGAGAGAGTCAAAAATGCACTCAGAAGCATAGGAAAAGCCGAGCTTCAGAAAATGGCAGATGAAGATGAGATCACAAAAGTACAGTGTCACTTCTGCAATCATATTTATACATTTACTCCTGATGAAGTCAGAGCTCTGATGGATTAAAAATGATAATCATAAAGAAAACATTTTGATAAAATTTTTTTTAAAAAAGTCTTGACAAAAAGAGTCAGATGGTGTATAATTAATCATGTTGTCAGGCACGAGCAGGGCAACAAAATGGGAGCATAGCTCAGCTGGGAGAGCATCTGCCTTACAAGCAGAGGGTCATAGGTTCGAGCCCTATTGTTCCCATATGGTTCGGTAGTTCAGCCGGTTAGAACGCTAGCCTGTCACGCTAGAGGTCGTGGGTTCGATTCCCATCCGAATCGTTTAAATGCGGATTTAGCTCATCTGGTAGAGCGCCACCTTGCCAAGGTGGAGGTAGCGAGTTCGAGCCTCGTAATCCGCTCTTGACGGCGCTATAGCCAAGTGGTAAGGCGTGGGTCTGCAACACCCTGATCCCCAGTTCAAATCTGGGTGGCGCCTCTTTTCAATTTAATAATTGAAATCAGATATGGGAGCATAGCTCAGCTGGGAGAGCATCTGCCTTACAAGCAGAGGGTCATAGGTTCGAGCCCTATTGTTCCCATTATCTATCTGGTTCGGTAGTTCAGCCGGTTAGAACGCTAGCCTGTCACGCTAGAGGTCGTGGGTTCGATTCCCATCCGAATCGTTTTACAATTAAATATATGCGGATTTAGCTCATCTGGTAGAGCGCCACCTTGCCAAGGTGGAGGTAGCGAGTTCGAGCCTCGTAATCCGCTTTTGACGGCGCTATAGCCAAGTGGTAAGGCGTGGGTCTGCAACACCCTGATCCCCAGTTCAAATCTGGGTGGCGCCTCTTTTATTCGATTCGGTTTTCCGGATCGATTTTTTTTATATTTTTTCAGGATCAGGCAAATCAACTTAAAATGATAAAAGATTTACTATGTAACAGCACTAAAAAACAGCTCACGGACCAGTATTTACTACCGGTCCGTGAGCTGTTTCATTTTTGGAGTATCTGATATGGAAGTATGGAAATTATAGATATCAGTTTAATTTTTCTGCAGCCTTGCCGTATTCGAAAAGTGATGCACAAAGCTTTCTGAGTGCAGGATCTTCTGTCGGATCTGAAACTACAATGTAGATATAATCATATATATTGTAGTCAAATCCGTCTATCTTCTGGGAATAAGCGCCTGGAGCAAAGCTCTGTTCGATATAGTACATACCGTCTTTTTCTGTTCTTCCGGGCTTGTATTCAGAGAAATAATGACGAAGTACGGTATTTGATTTTAAGAGAAGTGAAGAACCGATATAGTCAGAATCCTTTATTCCTTCTGAAGGAGTGATCTGTGATGCTACATTCTGAAAATCTTCTTCAGTATAGTTCTTAGGATCTTCACTGTCTCCCTGGAAATATGCCTTCGCATATGTTCCGTAATCTATCATAGCATCAATAAATTCTTCATATTCTTCTTCAACAGCAACTGCATGTGCGTATTCTTCAACGCTTGTATCAAAAGACTTAATTACTGTTCCGTTTGATACTATGATATCTCCGTGGATATTTCCGCTCATATACTGAGCAGGTATATCAACTGTAAATTTGTAGAAACCGTTCTGCTGAGGTTCAACGCTCTTTACATATATATCCTTCTGCTCCTGATTTGGAAGAACAAAGTGTACATATGCAGAATCATCATTTTCGATATCACCCTCAAACGATACAAATACGTTAAGTGAAATATTTCCGCCAACTGATGCACTCATTCCCTCAACTTTTGCTTTTACTGTCTTGTGTCCGCAGTATACACATGTTCCGTCAACATATTCATGATACTGAGGATATTTATTTAACTGTGCGTTATTTTCACCTATTGATATTTTATCCCAGTCATCCTGTGTTCCGCAGTAGATAACGGTTTTAAGATTTTTGTTGCTGTAGAAGCTGTCCTTCTGAATTGATTTTACGCTCATCGGGATATAGAGCTTTTTAAGATTTCCGCAGAAGGCAAACGGACTGGTTGTAGATTCATTTTCATCTTTGCTCTTTATAACTTCAACTTTGTTTAAGTCAACCTCTGAAAGACTTGAACAGTATGCCAGAACACCTGACTCAACTGTGGTTACCCCATCAGGGAATGAGAAAGATTTGAGTGCTGAACATTCATAAAAAGCATTTTCTCCAATTGAAGTCAGCTGGGACTGGTCTGAAATAACAACCTCTTCCATCAGGTCACATCCGATAAATGCGTTTTTAGCAATAGATGTTACTGTATCAGGAATTTCAATTTTCTTTATATCAAGGTGTGTAAATGCCTGGAATTCGATGGATCTAAGACCGTCGGGCAATGTGAGTTCTTCAAGGGAATTGCATCCTGCAAAACAGTCTTTCGGAATAACGGTTATGTTTTCCGGAATGATGATCTTTTTAACAGGACGGCAGCAATAGAAGGAAGCTTCTCCAAGACTTTCAAGTGTTGATGGTAAATCTATTGTTTCAAGAGATTCATCCCCGTAAAAAGCAAACATATCTATTTGGGTAAGTCCTTCAGGGAAATTGATTTTCTTAAGATTCGGACAATTTGAGAAAGCACTTCGGCAAACCTTTTTCACTGTTGACGGAAGTACTACCTCCTCAAGATTATTAAAATATTCGAAGCCGCGGATTGCAACGGACTGAACCCCTTCATTTATTACTATTTTCTTTACAGCATCGCGTATTTTTGAATCTCTGTTCCAGCCTGTAGTAAATGAAGCTGTTTTTTCTCCTTCTCTCATTCTGGTCGTACCGCTTATAGAAAGTGTTCCGTCAGAAGAAAGAGTCCATGTTATCTTATCAGACGTATTATAGCCCCACTCTGTTCCCCCTGTAAGTTGAAATGAAAACGGCGCATCTGTCAGTGCCATATCATTTAAAAATGCATTTGGAGCAAATTCAAGATCTGCCGGAACATCAGCAGTCTTTAAACTTGCACAATCAGAAAATGCACCTGAGCCTACAGATGTTGCTGAATTTGTAATTTTTATACTTTCAAGTGCAGAACATCCCTGAAAAGCACATTCGCCTACAGTTTCAACACTTGCAGGAATTTCAATATTTTTAAGTCCCAGGCATTGTTCAAATGAGTTGTATTCTATTGTTTTCAAGCCTGAAGGCAGTGCAACTGTCTGAAGTGAACTGCATCCGCTGAAAGCATAGTAATCGATCATGGTTACAGACTCAGGAATATCAATATCTTCGAGTGCTGAACATCCTGAAAACATTACACTTGGGATCGTTGTCAGATTTTTCGGGAGAACAACTTTCTTCAGGTAAATGGAATCAGCAACTATAGCACCGTCAAGTTCTGTTGCAGAATCAGGTATTACTATCTCTGTACATCCTGTATTTGAAAATGCACGGCTCCATATTTCTTTTACAGATGACGGAATATCTATAGATTTCAGATTTCTGTCATTTGAAAAAGCGCTGTTGCGAATAAGAGTAACTGTATCAGGTATAACAACACTTTCAAGATTCGGGCAATTTGCAAAAGCATAGGATGAAATATTGGTTATTCCTTTTTCTATGATTACTTTTTTTATTTCATTCTTCTGTGAATTCCACGGAGCATCTGAAGCGTTAAGTATATACGGCATTTCTCCGATACCGCTTATAGTAAATACTCCGTCTTCAATTACCCATGTACAATTGTTGCTTCCTGCACTTACGGTCGAAATAAACTCCGGAACCAATACGCCTGCAGGAGCTGCTGCATATGAAGCAAGTGTTGCTGTACAAATTAATCCTGCTGTTATTCTCTTTAAATATCTTCTCTGCATAGTCTTTTCCTCCAAAAATATAAACATCTTACATTTCAATTTCTTCCATAACTTATCCGGATCTGTTTTCTGCAACATAAAGCCGATCCGAAAGCTTTTTATATCAACTAATCATTTTTTTCTGTCTGCAGTTCTAAGTATACAAAAATCCGGTTATAGTTTTCAATAATTAAAAAGTAAGTTGCATTTTTTCGGTGGTAAGTTGCATAATAATTTGTGTTTTAATATCAAAGCGCATTTTTCGTAATATGATTATTGTTAAAAACATAAAAAATGAACAAAAAAGCTGACAGTACCATATTTGTACTGTCAGCTTAAAAAATATATATTGTTTTTTATTTTTCATCAGTTTTTTTTCTGACTTTTTTTCTGACTGAAAAACCAAATTCGCCAAGTTTTCGTCCAAGTGAAAAATACTCACCATGTGAATATGCCATAAGACCCGCCTGCTGAAGATTTAGTTTTCCTTTGCTGTCAATAAATCTTTCTTCGATATCAACAGCTTCTATAGTTGCAATAAACATATCATGAGTTCCAAGATGTTTGATCTCAACGACCCTGCACTCAAGACACAAAGGACTCTCCTTTACAAGCGGTGCCGCTACTTTTGATGCTTCCTCCCTGTGAAAGGAACAGTGTGAAAATTTGTCTGTTTTTTTTCCTGTTTTTACTCCGCAGAAATCAACATTTTTACACATTGATGAAGTAGTGAGATTAATGACAAATTCTCCCGACTCTTTGATCATGCTGTACGAATGTCTTTCAGGTCTTATTGAAACATATGTCATTGCAGGATGTGTATTTATTATACCTGTCCAGGCAGCCGTCATGATGTTTGAATGCTCCATTGTACCGCATGAAATCAGAACTGCAGGAAGCGGTCCAAGAATAGTTCCCGGTTTCCATATGACCTTAGCCAATAAAATACACCTCTTACTTTCCTGTTACTATATCTTCGGATTCGTGTTTTTTAGGACGCTCCATCAGGAGTCTGACCTTTTCCTGAAGATCCTCACCCTCAAAGAGTACCTTGTACAGCTGTTCTGTTATAGGCATTTCAACACCAAGTTTTTTGCTGAGTCCGTATGCAGCCTTGCAGCAGTAATATCCTTCAACCGTTCCTACCTGCTTTACAGCTTCATCCGGCGAAATACCCTTTCCTATGAGCTGCCCTGCCCTTCTGTTTCGGCTGTGAAGACTTGTACATGTAACGATCAGGTCACCTATTCCGGTCAGTCCGAAAAACGTATCCAGTTTGGCACCCATTGCCACACCAAGTCTTGATATTTCCGTAATTCCGCGAGTCATCAGAGCTGCCATTGTATTGTCGCCATAACCCATTCCGTCACATATTCCGGCACACAGTGCGATAATATTTTTTAATGAACCGCCCAGCTCGCATCCGATAATATCCTCGTTTATATAGATTCTGAATACACTGTTGCTAAGTGCATCCTGAACAAAATAAGCTGCCTTCATATCATCAGATGCAACAGTAACAGTTGTAGGGATCTTTCTTCCGACTTCTTCAGCATGAGAAGGTCCTGACAGTGTAACAACGGATGCATTTTTTATCTCTTCCCTTATTACCTGACTCATTCTTAAATACTGTCCGTCTTCAAGACCCTTGCTTGTATTTAAAATGATCATATTGTCCTTTATATACGGTGATGCCTGTTTTGCAACACTGCGCATAAAAATTGACGGTATTCCGAATATAACAATATCAGATCCTTCAATACATTTTTCAAGATCAGAAGTCAGTCCGATCCTCTCAGGTATCTTCACTCCGGGCAGCTTCTGTTTATGTTCTCTGTCTTTTTTCAGACTCTCTATTTCACTGTCAAAGGCAGACCAAACCGTAACATCATGATTTGATTCATCAGCAAGAATAGCAAGAGCGAGTCCAAATCCTCCGGATCCGAGCACAGATATTTTCGCCATTTTTCCTTCCCTCCCGTTTTACTTTTTTGAAAATGATAACTTATTTTCTGTTTTATCGATCAGTCTCTTTATATTTGACCTGTGCATATAAATAATAAGTACTGATGTCATAGTTACAACGACCAGATGAATAATTATATATTTTGTTTCAATATGTCTGACAAAATACTGCAGAATAAATGTCACCACAGGATAAAATGCTGCAGCCGTTATGGATGACAGCGAAACATATCCTGAAACAAGAAGCACTATGATAAATATCGGAAGCACAACCATAAATGTTCTGATATCTATGGCAATAAGAACAGACGCTGCAACCAGAACGCCCTTTCCGCCTTTAAAACCATAATACAACGGGAAAATATGACCAAGCATGACCATAAATCCTGCAATATATCCGGAAGACATTATATCTGCTGAATATCCAAAGCATTTTACACATGCCCTGACTATCAGGATCGTCACAATTCCCTTGAAAAGATCGCATAACAGTGTTACAGCAGCAGGGCCTTTTCCAAAACATCTCAAAACATTTGTAAGTCCTGCGTTTTTACTTCCGAAATTTCTGATGTCTTCTTTTTTCATCAGTTTTGTTACTATAATGGCTGAATTGCAGCTGCCTATAAGGTAAGCACCAATACAGCAAAAAATCATCAATACTAAATAACCGCTTGACATCTCTGACCAAACCTCCGAAACTCAGTTCTTATCATTGCCTCTTTCTCTGACAATAAATCGTACAGGCGTTCCGTCAAGACCAAAAGTGGAACGTATCTGATTTTCAATATATCTCTGATATGAAAAATGGAAAAGTTCTGCTTTGTTTACAAATGTAACAAATGTCGGTGGTTTTGTGGACGGCTGAGTCATATAGTATATCTTCAGTCTCTTGCCCTTGTCGGAAGGCGGCTGTACTCTTGTAGTCGCATATGCAAGAACATCGTTTAACATACCTGTTGAAATACGTATCGAATTCTGTTCACTTACATGACTGATAAGATCATATATTTTATCTACTCTCTGTCCTGTTTTGGCTGAAATAAAAATAAAAGGAACATATGACATAAAACTGAAGTCATTTTCAAGCTTTGTCTTGAATTCACTCATGGTCTTGTCATTTTTTTCAATAAGATCCCATTTGTTTACGCACACAATTGAGGCTTTTCCCTGTTCATGTGCATAACCGGCAACCTTTGAATCCTGTTCAGTAAAGCCTTCCTCAGCATCTATTACTATTATGCAGACATCTGCTCTGTCAACAGCCATATATGCTCTCAGAACACTGTACTTTTCTATATTTTCAGTAACCTTTGATTTTTTTCTGATTCCGGCAGTATCGATAAATACATATTTGCCATGTTCGTTTTCAATGAGAGTATCTGTTGCATCACGAGTGGTTCCGGCTACATTTGAAACGATTACTCTTTCCTCTCCTGCAATTCGGTTGATAAGTGAAGATTTTCCGACATTTGGTTTTCCGATTACAGCAACCTTTATGCAGTCATCATCATAATCCTCAGTTTTGTCATCAGGAAAATATTTGAAAATCTCATCAAGAAGATCACCTGTTCCATGACCATGAGCAGAAGAAACCGGAAAAGGATCGCCAAGGCCAAGATTGTAAAATTCATACACCTCTGCCGGAGTATCACCGATCTCATCACATTTGTTTACAGCAAGAACTATAGGCTTTCCGCTCTTCTGAAGCATTGATGCAACATCATAGTCGCTTGCTGTGACACCGCATCTTACATCAGTCAGAAGAACGATGACATCAGCTCTTTCTATTGCAAGTTCAGCCTGTCTTTTCATCTGTGACAGAATGACATCATCTGTCTTCGGCTCTATTCCGCCTGTATCCACGAGCATGAATTCGTGGCCGCGCCATTCACATTTTGAATAGATCCTGTCTCTCGTTACACCCGGTGTGTCCTCAACAATTGAAAGACGTTTACCTATAAGTTTATTAAAAAGTGTTGACTTTCCTACATTCGGTCTGCCAACAACTGCAACTACCGGCAACGGCATTTTATTACACACTCCTTCTATAAATAAACATGGAAAAATAAATTCCAAAATACTTCTTTACAATAAAACAGCCAGAAGAAGATCTCTCCTCCTCTGGCTTTGAGAAAGTCGTAATTACGCTTCCTTTTTGATTACCGCAACACCCTTATAGAATCCACAGTTCTTGCAAACCTTGTGTGGTGAAGTGAGTTCTCCGCAGTTTGTGCATCTGCTGAAAGCAGGCGCATCAAGCTTCCAAACGCTTGAACGTCTCTTGTCACGTCTTGCTTTTGAAACTTTTCTCTTTGGTACAGCCATTGTTTTACCTCCTATCAAGCATATATTTTCTTAAGATGAAAAGCAATCACACTGTTTTTCATTCAGGTTGCATCCGCATGCAGGACAAATACCTTTACAGTTCTCATCACAGAGAATTTTTGTCGGCAGTGAAAGCAACAAATCAGAAATTGCTATTTCTTTCAAATCAATGCTCTCATTCTCAGCAACAATGTACTCATCATTATCGGTATTTAACGATCTTACAACAACATGTTCAAATTCGTAATTGAAAGACTGTTTAAACTCCTTTAAGCACCTGTCACAAACGAGATCCAGGGTAAACTCTGTAGTAAACTTCAGCTTGACTATTCCGGCACGATTATATGCCTGCCCCTTGATAACTACAGGAGAAGCAAAATCATAGCCGTGAATATCTGTAATATCGGACTGTCCGACTGAAACATCGATCGGAATACTTTCGCCCGGTACGTTGAATATTTTTCTTAGATTGATAACCATAACTTTAACATCCCTTAGAGCATTACAAACTTTATTATAACAGACTAAATATCTCTTGTCAAGTTTTTTTTGTCTGATCAGCCGATATACTTGGTAACGCTTTCAGGCATTTCGCTTTCTTCAGCAGATACTGTAAATACGATAGTAGTTTCATCACCTGACAGAGCAGCGAGCTTGTCGAGAACCTTGCCGAATGCATCAAAGTCACGTCCGCCGATTCTTAAGATACCGTCAACATAAACTTCCTTGATGTCATAGTTGCCTGCGAGCATACCTGCAACAAAGCCGTAGAATGCTTCAAAGCCGTCAATTTTGAAATATTCTGTATCACACCATCTGATCTTGTAGCTGATGTTTGATCTTACTGTGGAACCTTTTTCGATGCAAACAAGATTTCCGTTTGTTGTAGCAACAGCTTCATTCATCATGTCGATAATAATTTTTGTTTTCCCTGAACCCTTTTTTCCTGTAATTAATTTAATCATAATATTTCTCCGTTCCGCTGTCTTCCAGAATGACAGCTTGTTTTTTTATAATCAGCCAAGCTTTGCTTCAAGCTCTGCTTTCTTATCCTCATAACCGGGCTTTCCGAGAAGTGCGAACATATTTGACTTATAGCTTTCAACACCCGGCTGGTTAAATGGGTTTACTCCGAGGAGATAGCCGGAAACTGCACATGCTTTTTCAAAGAAATAGATCATGTATCCGACACTGAACTCTGTAGTATCTTCAAGTTCAAGAACGATATTAGGAACACCGCCCTCAGAATGAGCAATGATAGTACCCTGCTGTGCTTTTTGGTTTACAACAGACATGTTCTGATTTGTAAGGAAGTTGAGACCGTCGAGGTTTTCTGCATCATCCTCAAGGAAGAAATCCTTCTGCGGCTTCTTTATATCCATTACTGTTTCAAACATGATCCTTGAACCGTCCTGAATGAACTGACCCATTGAATGAAGATCTGTTGAAAATGTAACTGCTGAAGGGAAGATACCCTTGTTGTCCTTACCTTCACTTTCGCCGAAGAGCTGTTTATACCATTCAGCCATCATAGTAAAGCTCGGATCATATGAAACAAGAAGTTCAACACTCTTGCCTTTTCTGTAAAGAATATTTCTTAATGCTGCATACTTGTAGCAGTCATTGTTGTCAAAATCAGCTGTGTAATCGTTCTGTGCCTGACGTGCACCGCTCATAAGAGCATCAATGTCACAGCCTGCAGCAGCTATAGGAAGAAGACCTACGGCTGTAAGAACTGAAAATCTGCCGCCTACGTCATCCGGAACCACGAATGTTTCATATCCTTCAGTATCAGCAAGTTTCTTAAGCGTTCCCTTGGCCTTGTCGGTCGTACAGAAGATTCTCTCCTTAGCGCCTTCTTTGCCGTACTTGTCGATAACC
Source organism: Oscillospiraceae bacterium (assembly GCA_045643005.1). Lineage (GTDB taxonomy): Bacteria > Bacillota > Clostridia > Oscillospirales > Ruminococcaceae > HUN007. The sequence goes on from JAZUJY010000192.1 coordinate 23,447, forward strand.
ATCTTTCTGAATACTCTGAATGCCAGAGCAGGTTCAGTTGTAGTTCCTGATTTTGAAATTACGTTTACAGAAAAATCTTTTCCTTCGCAAATGGAAATTACCTGATTCAGATATGAAGGGCTTATGTTGTTTCCTACAAAATAGATGTCAGGTGTATCTTTTTTGAGATTGTTGTAGAAAGGTGATTTCATGAGCTCTATTACGGCTCTTGCTCCGAGATAGGAACCACCAATACCGATAACTATAAGTACATCGGAGTTTGATTTGATCTTTGCTGCTGCTGCCTTGATCCTTGCAAATTCTTCCTTGTCGTAGTTTGTAGGAAGATCAAGCCATCCGAGAAAATCATTTCCGAGACCCTTTTTGCTTTCCAGAAGCTCTGCTGCTGTGTTTACCTGTGGTTTAATTCCCTCGAGTTCATCCTTATTTACATAACTTTCAAGATACTTAGGATTAAGTTTTAATGTCATCTAATAAGACCTCCATAAATAATAATATCCATATTTAAATTTTACTATATAATAAGTAATTTTTCAAGCAGATACAGCATTATTGTGTGAATTAAACAATAAATTCGGTAAATGTTTGAACATTATTTACTATCAACCGTTTTTTTCCGATGCTGAAGCATAAAATATCAAGGCAAAAAAATACACGGCAAAAATACAACCGTGTATCAAAAATATCAATTAAATAAAATAATTTTTACTTTTCAAAATCAGTGAACAGTAAACTGCTTCAGAGCTGTTTTGAATCCGTCATCCTCTGTATATGCATTCATCTGGATCGGCTTGTCAAGATCAAGGCTGAAAATTCCCATGATTGACTTTGCATCAACTGTATACTTTCCTGATACAAGCTCTATCTTGAAATCATAGTTTGAAACAAAATTTACGAACTTTTTTACATCTTCAAGACCGGACAAAATAATATTTTCTGTGTACATTAAACTGACCTCCGCTCATTTAAGAGAAGAAATATATTGACTTACCGTTAATCAGTTTATCACTAAAAATATTTCAAGTCAAGTCATTGAATTTTTTTTGTAACTTTAGTATAATGAGTTTGTTGCGCATATAACACAAAAAAGCAAGATGCACAATTTAAATATATATTTTTTTACAGTATTGAAAAGGAGGATCCATTTGACTGTTTTTTTTATAACCTTCGGCTGCAAGGTAAACTGCTATGAAACAGAATGTCTCAGAAGCGAATTCATAAGAAACGGATTCGATATCTCATCTTCGGAGGACGCTGATATCGTCGTTGTAAACTCCTGTACCGTCACATCGGAAAGTGACAAAAAACTCAGACAGACGATCCACAGGATAAAAAAGCTCCACCCTGAAGCACTTGTTGTTCTGACAGGCTGTTATCCGCAGGCTTTTCCTGAAAAAGCAGCAACGCTCCCTGTTATTGTCATCACAGGAACAAAAAACAAAAAAGAGACACCTCTGCTCGTAAAACAGTATCTCGGGTCATCACAGAAATCCTGCCTCATTAACATCTCTCAATATAACAAAGACGACCCTTTTGACGAGATGAGATGCTCATTTTTTGAGGACAAAACACGTGCATTTATCAAAATACAGGACGGATGCAACCAGTTCTGTTCATACTGCATAATCCCATATTCACGCGGAAGAATAAGATCCAAAGCACCTGAAAAGCTCAGAGAAGAGATCGAAGGCTTTGCTTCATCAGGACACAGGGAAATGGTCCTCACCGGTATAAACCTCGCCTTTTACGGATGGGAATACGGTCTCGATCTTGCGGATGCCGTCGAAATATGCTGCAGTGTTCCCGGTGTGGAGCGCATACGTCTCGGATCTTTAGAACCTGAAAAGATCACGGATGACGTTCTTTTCAGATTATCAAAAGCGGATCAGTTCTGTCCGCAGTTTCATCTTTCGCTTCAGAGCGGATGTGAAAAAACACTCAAAGCGATGAACCGAAAATACACAGCAGCGGAATATGCCGGACTCGTTTCAAAAATCAGAAATCTCTTCCCCGATGCCTCCGTCACCACAGATGTAATGACGGGATTCCCCGGAGAAACTGAAGAGGACTTTCTTGAAAGTCTTGAGTTTGTAAAGAATATCGGCTTCAGTAAAATACATGTATTCCCCTATTCTGTCAGGACCGGAACAAAAGCTGCTTCAATGCCTATGCAGTTTTCACACGCCGTAAAAAACGAACGTGCAGCCAGAATGGCTCTTGCTGGAAAAGAATCAGAACAGAAATTTCTTATATCCCAGATCGGCAAAACGTTCCCGGTGCTTTTTGAAAAAGAAAACTGCACAGATTTTCACCAGGGATACAGTCCAAATTATACATTAGTGAAAATTCCAAGATCAGACGCTACAAATAGTTTGCGTAATAAGATTTTTTATGTTAATATAAAAAGAGCTATGAATGATTTTTGTATCGGAGAGATACAAACACCTGAAAAATAAAAATTTTCGCCTCAGAAAAGTAAAAAAAGCTTTTTTGAATATGCGAAGAAATGGAGTATTTACAATGTCTGTATTTAGAATCTATGTTGAAAAAAAACCTGAATTTGCAACAGAAGCAAGATCTGTACTTAACGACGTTAAGACAGCGCTCAGACTGGACGGACTCAAGAGCATCCGAATCATTAACAGATATGATGCCGACAAACTCCCTCTCCAGAACTTCGAATATGCAATTAACACCGTATTTTCAGAACCTGCCGTAGACGTTACCTACAAAACATGTCCTGAAACAGCAGCCGATGAAAGAATATTTGCAGTTGAATATCTTCCGGGACAGTTTGACCAGAGAGCAGACAGCTGTGAACAGTGCATACAGATGCTCACACAGGGTGAAAGATGCAAGGTCAGAAATGCAAGAGTATACATCGTAAAGGGCAGCCTTACAGACGAACAGTTCGCAGATCTCAAGTCTTACCTTATCAACCCGGTAGAAAGCCGTGAAGCAACACTGGACGAATTCGATACTCTCGATGTAAAATACGATATTCCTGAAACAGTTGAAACACTTGACAGCTTCATCAGTCTTTCAAGCGATGAACTCAAAGAATTCGTTTCAAAATACGGTCTTGCAATGGACTACGATGATATATGCTTCTGTCAGGATTACTTCAAAAACACTGAAAAAAGAAATCCTACCATCACAGAGATCAGAATGATCGACACCTACTGGTCAGATCACTGCAGACACACAACATTCTCTACCAACATTGACAATGTAAATGTTGAATCTCCATATATAAATGAATCATACGAGCTCTTCAAAGAGCTCAAGGAAGAACTCGGCCGTTCATCCAAGCCGATGACACTCATGGAGCTTGCAACGATCGGTGCAAGAAAGCTCAAAAAAGACGGACTTCTTGATGATCTCGATGAAAGTGAAGAGATCAATGCATGCTCAGTAAAAATAAAAGTTGACGTCAACGGAAATGATGAAGACTGGATCCTCATGTTCAAAAACGAAACTCACAACCATCCTACAGAGATCGAACCTTTCGGCGGTGCTGCAACATGTCTCGGCGGTGCCATCAGAGATCCGCTGTCAGGCCGTTCATATGTATATCAGGCAATGCGTGTGACAGGAGCTGCAAATCCGCTCGTTCCTGTTGAAGACACGATCAAGGGAAAGCTTCCTCAGAGAAAGATAGTCCTCGGAGCTGCAAACGGATACAGCTCATACGGAAACCAGATCGGTCTTGCAACCGGACATGTAGCTGAAATATATCATCCGGGATATGTTGCAAAGAGACTTGAGATCGGTGCAGTTATCGGTGCTGCTCCAGCTGAAAACATCAGACGTGAAGCTCCGGTAAAGGGCGATATCGTAATTCTTCTCGGCGGAAAGACAGGAAGAGACGGCTGCGGCGGTGCAAGAGGCTCATCAAAAACACACACTCTCGCTTCTCTTGTAAACTGCGGAGCTGAAGTACAGAAGGGTAACCCGCCTGAAGAGAGAAAGCTTCAGAGACTTTTCAGAAACAAAGGCGTTACATCAATGATAAAACGCTGCAATGACTTCGGTGCAGGCGGTGTTTCAGTTGCCATCGGTGAACTTACAGACGGTCTTGTTATCAATCTTGACTCAGTACCTAAAAAATACGACGGTCTTGACGGAACAGAGATCGCTATAAGCGAATCACAGGAAAGAATGGCTGTAGTAGTGGCAGCAGATGATGCAGACAAATTTATAAAGGAAGCTCTCAAGGAAAATATCGAAGCTACAAAGGTAGCTGTTGTAACAGACGATGCAAGACTCAGAATGAACTGGAACGGCAATACCATCGTTGATCTTTCACGCGAATTTTTAAATTCAAACGGTGCTGTAAAACACACTGATATCTCAGTTCCGGAACCATGCGATTCTTTCTCAAAGAAACTTGAGGACAACGCTGAAACATGGAAAGAACTTATGTCAAGCCTTAACGTATGCTCACAGAAGGGTCTCGTTGAAAAATTTGACTCTACGATCGGAGCCGGTACTGTTCTTATGCCTTTCGGCGGTGTATATCAGCTCACTCCTTCACAGGCAATGGCTGCAAAGATCCCTGTTCTTCATGGCGAAACAAACACAGCATCCATAATGGGCTGGGGCTTTGATCCTTCAATCAGTGAAAAAAGTCCATACCACGGTGCTGTTTCAGCAGTTGTTGAATCAATAGCAAAGGTAGTCGCAGCAGGCGGAAGCAGCAAAAAATGCTGGCTCACATTCCAGGAATATTTTGAGAGAACTCAGAACGATCCTTCCCGCTGGGGCAAGCCTTTCTCAGCACTTCTCGGTGCTCTCAAAGCTCAGCTTGAATTCGGCTGCGGAGCAATAGGCGGAAAAGACTCAATGTCAGGTACTTTCGAAGATATCGATGTTCCTCCGACGCTCGTTTCATTTGCCGTTTCAACTGCAAAGACTGACAAGATAGTATCTCCTGAATTCAAGAAAGCAGGAAACAAGGTCATCCTTATCACTCCTGACTATGATGAAAATGGTCTTCCTGACTTTGCAAGCGTAAGAAGATGCTTTGAAAAGACCGAAAGAATTATAGAAACAGGCAGAGCAAATGCCGTATGGACACTGGCATCCGGAGGTACTGCTGAAGGTATCGTAAAAATGTGCTTCGGCAACAAGCTCGGCTTCAAATTCACAAGAAAGCTCACAGCTTCTCAGCTGTTTGATACATGCTACGGTGCATTCATCATCGAACTTGAGGGTGATGCAAAGGGCAGTGAAAATGTTATCGGTGAAGTTACTGACAGCTATACTGTTGAAAATTATGATTACACTCTTTCACTTGATGAACTTCAGAGTGCATGGGAAAGAAAACTTGAACCTGTATACTCCTGCATAATCAAAACAGAAGATACAAAGCCTGAAAAATATTCATTTGACAACAGAAATGCAAGCAGACCTGCAATAAAGACTGCTAAACCGCGAGTTCTCATCCCTGTATTCCCGGGAACAAACTGTGAATATGATACAGCACGTGCTTTTGAAAAAGCCGGTGCCATCCCTGAGATCGTAGTTATCAAAAACCTTACTGCAGGTGCCCTTGAAGACTCTGTAGCTGAAATAGAAAAATGCATCAAAAATTCTCAGATCGTTATGCTTCCGGGTGGTTTCTCAGGCGGTGACGAACCTGAAGGAAGCGGTAAGTTCATAACTGCATTCTTCAGAAACGCAAGAGTTAAAGATGCTGTTCATGATCTTCTCAAAAACAGAGACGGTCTTATGCTCGGTATCTGCAACGGTTTCCAGGCTCTTATCAAGCTCGGTCTTGTACCATACGGTGAGATCACAGAAATGACAGATGCTTCTCCAACACTTACATTCAATACTATTGCAAGACATCAGTCAATGATGGTCAGAACAAGAATAGCTTCAAACAAATCTCCATGGCTTGCAGGCTGCGATGTTGACCAGATACATACTGTAGCTATCTCACACGGTGAAGGAAGATTTGTTGCATCTCCGGAGCTTATAAAACAGCTTGCAGAAAACGGACAGATCGCAACTCAGTATGTTGATATGAACGGCGATCCTACCATGAATATCAGATTCAACCCGAATACTTCAATTGAAGCGATCGAAGGAATCACCTCTCCTGACGGACGTGTACTCGGTAAAATGGGACACTCTGAAAGAAAAGGAAATGACATATGCAAAAACGTTGAAGGTGACAAGGATCAGTTCATCTTCGAAAGCGGCGTAAAATATTTTGCTGACTAATAAAATATTTTGAATGAATATAACAAAAGGATGTTCTGTTATCAAAAGCAGAACATCCTTTTTTATTTTAATATGTTAAACTATATACTATTAATAATAGACACAAAAGGGAAATAATGTATCTAGCAGATACCAAATTCCAGAAATACAAATTCCTTTGACGGATCCTTTACTTTGATTCTGACTTCATGTTCTTTCTCTCGTTCTGAGCGATACACATTTTTCAAAACAGCATTTCCCCATCCGTATACGCTCATGCCCTGAAGCACACACTTCTTTTCACCGTCTATGTATATTTCAGCATCACTGAATCTTTCTGTCTTGTCATGAAGATATGCTGTAAAAAGAAATCTGAATTTTGATTTAAACTTTATGTATGAACCATCATTCTTTTCCTTAAGGCTCAGACTGTGTTCAAAAAAATCCGTTCCCTTTGCTGAAGCATAGCCCTTGTGTTCAATTTCCGAAGAATCAGCGCTCACTGCTTTGAAATTTTCATAGTCAAGCGAATATACCGGATTTACTTTTATAATTTCTTCGTCTTTAGGATCATTTTTCACAGTATCAAAATAGTACATTATACTGTCTGCTATAAACTTAAATCCCCATTCATTCGGATGAATGGTATCGTCAGAATATGTCTGCCAGTATATAACATTATCCTCAATAAGCTTTTTCAGCGAATCCGCAACACTGATAAGCGGAAGTCCGTACTGCTTTCCTACCATCTTCATATAGCCCTGAGAAGTGTAGAATGACTGATTTATAAGAAGGATCAGTATTACAGCAGGCTTTGATTCACTGTTGTAATATCTTGATACAAGACTTTCAAACGAAATAATATGCTCCATATCGACATCATTGTTCACTGCATATTCAACAAACACTATATCCGGTCTGACCTCACTGATCATTTTATCAGCGATCGAAAGACCTATAAATGAATCTGCACTGTCAGCTGACAAATTAGTGTATATTATATTTCTTTCCGGAAAACGTTCAGCCAGTGCACGGCAGACCAGAGCCGTATAATTTTCCTCAAGCACACATTTTCCATTTGAACCTCTTGAAATAGATCCTCCTGAAAACGCAACATTAAGATCTTTCTTTTTTTCCTCAAGCTTTTTCTTCAGTCGGTAATTATTCCCTTTCGAACATAACGACCTTTTTACTGCCTGCTCATATTCAATCTCATTCATATCCCTTACCTCCACAATAAGTCAGCAGATAATTTAACCCCAAAAATCCTGCTTTATAAATATTATCATATTTTTATCTTTAAATCAACATTATTTCATTTAAAACGCCAGTGTTTCGAAGCTTGAGCTTATAAAAATATACACATAATACTTATTACCCTATATCTATTTCTTGTGTATATTTTTACCTTTTTATCTTTTTTATGGAATAGTAATGTAAACATTTACATACCCATTTATTACTAATCTAGTAATAATGCCAGTCTTGGAATTTTATTCGCAATCTTTTTTCGGCATAAGCAACTATTAGCAATTTATTGTCAATAGTTAATAAAACTATTGTCCTATACCATCAAATTGTGTCACACTTGACATACTTTTTTTTTAATAGTAAAATGTAGAACAGAAAGAGGTGATATAATGAAACAAAAATCTATAAGTTGTTTCACAGCGATGTTAATGACATTGAGCTTACTTCCTGCTTCAATGGGTTCATTAACAGTAAATGCAGCAGACCAGCAGCAGACCGGTAATAAAGACGGTTATGACTGGGAACTCTGGAACCAGTGGGGTCAGGGTAATGTAAGTATGCAGACCGGCAGCAACGGTGCTTTCTCCTGTTCATGGAGCAACATCGAAAACTGTCTCTTCCGTTCAGGAAAGAAGCTCGGCAGTACTAAAGGATGGTCCGACTACGACGGAATCCAGATCGATTACAACGTTGACTACAAACCGGATGGAAACTCTTACATGTGTATCTACGGATGGACAGAAGATCCTACCGTTGAATACTACATCGTAGAAGCATGGGGCACATGGAGACCGCCGGGACAGCAGGGCGGAAAAGGTACTGTTACATCTGATGGAAAGTCATATGATATCTATACTTCCACACGTGTAAACCAGCCTTCAATTCACGGTACTGAAACATTTGAACAGTACTGGAGCGTTAATAAGAACAACCCTGCTACATCATATCAGCAGAAAAACCTTCAGGGTACAATTACCGTATCAAACCACTTTGCTCAGTGGGAAAAGAGCGGCATGAAGATGGGCAGAATGTATGAAGTTGCCCTCAACATCGAAGGATATCAGTCAAACGGTAGTGCAAATGTTAAGACCAATAATCTTAAGATAGGCAATATCGATACAAGCACAGGTTCAAGCTCAAGCTCAAGCAGCGCAGCTTCATCTCTTGAAACATCAAAGGTAAGCGGAACAAGCTCAGGTCTTTCAGATGATTTTGAAAAACAGACTTCATCATGGGAAGCAAGAGGCGGCAGCGCAGGCATCTACAAGTATGACAAGGGCTATGCTCTTGCAGCTACAGGAAGAACAGAATACTGGAACGGTTTCCAGGGCGCTCTTTCAGGCAGCGGTTCATACACATTTGAAGCTGACCTGTTTGCTAAAGAAGATACAACATTTACAGTCGGCGTACAGTACGATGAAGGCGGTTCAACAACTTATGATAACGCTAAATCAGTTTCAGGCAGCGCAGGCAAATGGTCTTCAGTAAGCACAACACTTTCAGTTCCTTCTGGTGCTGAAAATGTATATATCTA